>JAFUOZ010000042.1 GCA_017481565.1 Oscillospiraceae bacterium
ATATAAATTCAGACCTGTTACCTTTGGCTCGATAACCACCGAAGCGGGAACGGAATTTCTTATGCGTCTTAAAACCATATATGATGATATGAATACGATACTTTCGGTATATAAGCCCGATGTTATAAGTATTGAAAAGCTGTTTTTCAATACGAATCATACCACGGGAATCGATGTGGCTCAGGCAAGGGGGGTAATACTTCTTGCGGCGGCAAATGCAGGCATACCCGTGCATCAGTATACACCGCTGCAGGTAAAACAGTCGGTAGTAGGCTACGGAAGAGCGGAAAAGGCACAGGTCATGGAAATGACAAGAAAGATACTTGGTCTTGCGTCTGTTCCGAAACCCGATGACACAGCGGACGCACTTGCTGTTGCCATATGCCACGGTCATAGCAAGACAGGCGTTCTTATACCCGAAAAATAATGAAAGGAAACGTTTTCGATGATATATAGTCTGAGAGGAAAGCTTATACATAAGGAGCAGGGACTTGCGGTGGTAGAATGTGCGGGAGTAGGCTACGGCTGCCGTACCACCTATGAGACATTATCACAGATCAAGGTCAATACAGAGGTTTATCTTTATACATACATGAGCGTACGAGAGGACGCAGTTGAGCTTTTCGGCTTTGCACGTCAGCAGGAGCTGAGCTGCTTCAAACAGCTTATTTCTGTTTCGGGAGTCGGTCCCAAGGCGGCATTGTCCATTCTGTCCGATATGACACCCGAAAGGTTTGCGGTAACAGTAGTTTCCTCCGATCATAAAGCACTTACCAAATCCAAGGGTATCGGACCCAAAATGGCACAGAGGATAGTTTTGGAGCTTAAGGATAAGATCAGCAAGGAGCAGCTGAGCAGTGCAGGCGGTACAGAGCTATTTGCAGCATCTGCAGCGGAAACGGCAGGCGGAAATATAGGAGAGGCTGTATCTGCGCTTATCGTTCTCGGCTACAGTCAGTCCGAGGCGGCTGCAGTGATATCAAAGCTTGACAGTACGCTTCCCGTTGAGGAGCTTATAAAACAGTCATTGAAGCAGATGGCAATGAAATTATAAATGAAAGGCGGCTTTGACCATGCTTGCTTATCCCGATTATGATAATTGCATTATAAATATTATTTCATCTATAAGAAAATACTACCGTACATCAGCTGCATATCCTACACTGAGAGAGCTTGATCGTCAGCTGGACGGATTTTATAAAAATGTTGTTCTCATCATGCTCAACGGCATGGGTAAGAATATGCTTGAATACAATCTTACAAGAGGAGATTTTCTCCGTCAGAGATTTATATGCTCACTTACGTCGGTATTTCCGTCAGCAAGAACACCTTCATATATAAGCACTCTTACAGGACTTTCACCAAATGAGCATGCATGGCTGGGACATAATCTGTTTTTCAAGGAATTCGGACGTTCCGTAAGTGTTTTCAAGAATTACGATACATATTCACATCAGCCCGTTGCACAGCAGAATGTGGCACAGTTTGTAATGCCACATGAAAGCATTTTCTCGGATATCAAAAAATCCGTTATAGCGAATGTGCAGCCGTTTACCATTTCAGAGCCCGGCTTTGAGATACCTGAAAACGGCAGCTATCATAAAACAGCCGATACACAGAAAAAGCTGTTTGAGACCATAGATAAGATATGCGAAACAAAGCAGCATACCTTTACCTTTGTTCAGTGGAATGAGGTTGCCCGTGCAGCAAGACTGAACGGCTGTCTGTCAACTCAGGTTGCGGCTGTGCTTAAGGAATTCAGCCGTAATTTAGAAGAAGCAAGCGTCCGCCTTAACGATACATTATTTATAGTATCATCGGGACATGGTATGGCTGATGTGAGCAGTGAGGTGCCTGTTCATCATATGCGAGATCTGATGGAATGTATGATAATGCCTCCCGATATGGAGGGCAGGGCAATGAGCTTTTTTGTAAAGCCGAATAGGAAGGCTGATTTCAATCGTTTATTCAATGAAAGTCTGTCCTCCGATTTCGTGCTGCTTCCCGGTGCGGAGGTGACAAGAAAAAATCTTTACGGCAGAGGAAGGACCCATCCTAAGATAAGTGATTTTTCGGGAGATTTTGTAGCCTGCGGAATATCCGATAAGGTGCTTCGATACCGTGCACTGAATGAAAAGCCGAAAGCTTTACACAAGGCTGAGTGTGGAGGAATAACCGATTCGGAAATGATAGTTCCGCTTATTACGGTATCAACAGGCAAAACACTTGACTATCGTCCGCCCATGCTGGAGGACATCACCCCGAACATTAAATTTTTCTGATTATAATATGAAATTTCCTGATTAAATATAAACAATATATTAACAATATAAGGAATGTATGAACAATGTTGGAAACAAGTGAGATGAATTTTGAAGAAAGCGAAAGAATGGTATCACCTGAGATAACCTCAATGGATAACGATGCATTCGAGTATACCCTCAGACCTCAGACCCTTTCCGAATATATCGGTCAGGATAAGGTAAAGGAAAACATGAGGATATTCATACAGGCTGCCAAAAACAGAGGTGAGCCTCTGGATCATGTTCTGCTTTACGGACCACCGGGACTTGGAAAAACCACGCTTTCAGCCATTATAGCAAAGGAGCTTGGAGTAAATCTGAGGATAACCAGCGGTCCTGCCATTGAAAAGCCGGGAGATCTGGCGGCACTGCTTACAAACCTGAACGAAAACGATGTGCTTTTTATTGATGAAATACACCGTATGTCCCGTGTTATCGAGGAAATACTCTATCCCGCAATGGAGGATTATGCCCTTGATATAATCATCGGAAAGGGTCCCTCAGCACGTTCTCTCAGAGTGGATCTGAACAAATTCACCCTCATCGGAGCAACCACAAGAGCAGGTCAGCTGACCTCGCCTCTCCGTGATCGTTTCGGCGTTATTCAGCGTCTGGAGCTGTATACTCATGAGCAGCTTTCGGAGATAGTAATGCGTTCGGCAGCTATTTTAGGTATCGCTTGTGATAAAAAAGGTGCTCTTGAGATCGCAAAGCGTTCAAGAGGTACCCCCCGAATTGCAAACAGATTTCTTAAAAGAGTCCGTGATTTTGCTGATGTAATGGGCAATGGCAAGATCACAGGTGATATAGCGGAAATAGCTCTTGACCGACTTGAAGTAGACAGTCTGGGTCTTGACAGCCTTGACAAGCGTATGCTTGAAATGATGATAAAGGGTTACGGCGGCGGTCCTGTGGGACTTGAAACCCTTGCTTCGGCAATAGGTGAGGAGGCAGTCACCTTAGAGGACGTATGCGAGCCGTATCTTATGCAGCTTGGATTTATTTCACGTACTCCAAGAGGACGCTGTGCAACGGCTCAGGCTTACCGTCATATGGGATATCCTGTTGACGATAAGAATGTTCCTGTACAAAGTGCGGTACAGCAGACTTTTTTTGATAATAACTGATATATTACATAATGAAACGGAGATATTATTATGGGTAGATTATTCGGAACAGACGGAGCAAGAGGAATCGCAGTAACCGAGCTTACCTGTGAGCTTGCTATGCAGATAGGAAGAGCGGCTGCTATGGTCCTTGCCAAGAAATGCAATCATAAGGCAAAGATACTTATCGGAAAGGATACAAGAATATCCTCCGATGTACTTGAAGCGGCACTGACCGCAGGTATTCTTTCGATAGGTGCTGACGCTGTTATCTTAGGTGTTGTGCCTACTCCGGCAGTGGCTTATCTTGTTAAGGAAAGAGGTGCGGATGCAGGTGTAATGATATCTGCTTCACACAACAGCATGGAGTTCAACGGTATCAAGCTTTTTGCGGGAACAGGCTATAAGCTTTCCGATGATATAGAAGAGGAGATCGAAGCTCTTGTTCTGGATACTCCCGAAAAGATTCAGGCAGAGATAACAGGCGGAGCAAATATCGGCAGAGTATATTACGATGATAATGCAGCCGATGATTATGTTCAGCACGTTATTTCAAGCATTGATGGCGGTTTCGGTGGACTTCGCATCGCCATTGACTGTGCAAACGGTTCTGCAAGTGCGACAGCAGAAAAGCTGTTCAGCAAGAGAGGTGCTCAGGTATATCTTCTTAACTGTGCTCCCGACGGAACAAATATCAATGAAAAGTGCGGTTCTACCAATATGGATATGCTGATAAGCTTTGTAAAGGAAAACCGTTGTCAGCTTGGAATCGCCTTTGACGGCGACGCTGACAGATGCCTTGCTGTTGATGAAAACGGAATGCTGGTCGACGGTGATAAGCTTATTGCTATTTTTGCAAAGGATATGGCTGAAAGAGCGGTGCTGAAAAAGAGAACAGCCGTTGTTTCCGTTATGACAAACATCGGATTTACACAGTTTGCAAAGGAAAACGGTATCAATATCGTTACCACAAAGGTTGGTGACAGATATATCCTTGAGCAGATGATAAAGGAGGATTACTCCATAGGCGGAGAGCAGTCAGGTCATATTATTTTCCGTGAGTATGCTACAACGGGAGACGGTCAGCTTACTGCTGTACAGCTGCTTTCGATAATACGCAGAAGCGGAAAGAGACTTTCCGAGCTTGCTTCGGTAATGGAACGTTTCCCTCAGGTAATGATAAACGTAAAGATAAATTCCAAGTGGAAGGAAGCATGGAAGAATATCAGCGAGATAGAGGAGCTTATTGATCTTTATCAGAAAAAGCTTGCTTCTACAGGACGTATCCTTGTTCGCGAAAGCGGCACGGAGCC
>JAFUOZ010000043.1 GCA_017481565.1 Oscillospiraceae bacterium
AAATAGATATCTAATTGTAAAGGAAAATAATTATGTCAAAAATTCTGATAATTGAAGATGATACATATATAAATAACCTCATTGCAAAATCACTTTCAAAGGAAGGTTATTCCTGTCAGCAGGCTTTTTCGGGAACGGAAGGTCTGCTTTATGCGAAAACAGAACAGTTCTCTCTCGCTATACTTGATCTTATGCTCCCGGGAATAAACGGCGAGGAACTTCTCCCGCAGCTTAAAAATGATTTCAACATTCCTGTTATTGTTCTCTCTGCAAAGGACAGCCTTGACAGCAAAATTGATTTGCTAAATGCAGGTGCAGAGGATTATATAACAAAGCCCTTTGAAATAGGGGAGCTTATGGCAAGAGTGGGTGTTCAGTTAAGACGGAATGCCGATAATAAACCTGCTAAACAGCTTACCCACAAGGGTCTGACGCTTAATTTAGATGAAATGTCCGCTGAAATCTGCGGCAATACTCTGTCCTTTACAAAACACGAGTATAAGATACTTCAGCTGCTTATGGAAAATCCGAACAGAGCCTTTACAAAACAGGATATTTACGACTACGCCTGGGACGATATCTATATCGGCGAGGATAAGACCATAAATATGCACATCAGCAATATCCGTAAAAAGCTGAAAGCGGTTACTGACGAGGAATATATTGAAACAGTATGGGGCATCGGCTTTAAACTTTCAAAGTAAATCTTGAAACTTTCTTTACCTTTTCTTTGCGATTTATTGGAAAGCACAGTGTATTATATAGTTGTAAAGAAAAGCAGAAAGGACGAAATTTATGGATTACATATTAACCACAAGCGGACTTACCAAAACTTATGGTAAGCACAATGCCGCAGACCAAATCAGTATAAATGTCCGCCAAGGCGATATTTACGGACTTATCGGACGAAACGGCGCAGGTAAAACAACTCTCCTGAAAATGATAAGCGGACTTGCAGCACCAAGCAGCGGCGATTTCACTCTGTTTGGTTTCAAAGGCAAGGAAAAAGCACAGGTTATGCACCGTATAGGAACACTTATCGAGGCTCCCGGGATTTATCCTGACCTTTCAGCGGCAGAAAATCTCAGATTAAAGTGCATTGCTATGGGGGTACGTGACAAGACGGTAATTCCGAAGATACTTGAAACTGTCGGTCTTGCCGATACAGGCAAAAAGCGTGCAGGTAAATTTTCTCTCGGTATGAAGCAGAGGCTGGGTATTGCTCTTGCACTCATAGGCGAGCCTGATTTAGTCATTCTTGATGAACCTATCAACGGACTTGATCCGCAGGGTATTGTTGAGATAAGAGAAACTATCGAAAAGCTCAACAAGGAGCAGGGTATCACCTTTATAATCTCCAGTCACATTCTTGAGGAGCTTTCAAAAATCGCTACAAATTATGCTATCATTCATAATGGTGCTCTTGTTCAGGAACTTACAAGAGAGGAGCTTTTGCAGAAGTGCAGCGAGCGTATTGAGCTGAAAACCGATGACACCGCAAAGGCTTGTACTGTTCTTGAAAAGATGGGTATTCACGAATATAAGGTTGTGGACAATGACACTATCCAGATTTTTGAACGCCTGCAGGACGGCGGCGATATAACAATGAAGCTGGCTGAAAACGGAGTAAAAACTCTCGGTATTTCCGTAAGAAACGAAGCGCTTGAGGACTACTATCTTAATCTGACAGGAGGAAACAGCAATGCTTAATTTAGTAAGAATGGACCTGCACAGACTTTTTCGTATAAAGTCCTTCTGGATAATGATAACAGTAACGGTGTGCGTGTCTTTGTTCAGCGTGTTTATGACGCATTATGACGCAACAACACATAATGATACGGTTGTGGACATGACTGATATGAGCGTTTCCGAAGTTCCGCCCGAGGAGGCAGATGTAGTATTTGGGATTTATGTGGATACTAAATCCGAATGGGCAGATAAAATTGATTTTACTGACCTATTAAACTCTAATATCGCAGGCAATATGCTGGCAATTCTATGTGCAATCTTTCCTCCTATTTTCGTAAACGGTGAACAGAAAAACGGCTACATAAAAAACATTGCGGGACAGCTCAATAACAGAGGTATGCTTGTATTATCAAAGCTGGCTGCGGTAGCGGTACAGGTATTGATTATCTTCGCCGTGTTCATCTTCTCTGCGGCGGTTATGGGTAAAATATGCTGGGGCGACAAGCTTGTATTTGAGTCTGTAAGCGATTTTGCAAAGGTGTTCGGTATCCATTATTTACTGCATTTTTCCTTTGCCTCACTTGTTACCGCACTTACAATTCTTATCCGAGGCTCAGGCTTGGGTATGACCTTCGGCATTCTCTGTTCCACGGGTATAACCTCGCTTCTTTATGCTTTTGCCGATATTCTTATTCATAAGTGCGGCGTTTCGGAGGAATTCACTATCAGTAAATATGTTATTGAAGGCTGTATATCAATCGTGAGCCCTGATTTAAGCGGCGGTGACCTTGTGAGAGTTGTTTCGGTAGGTGCGGTATTCCTTGCGGCATCGACATTATTATCGATGACCGTTATGCAGAAGCGTGATATAAGATAAGGAGCATTATATGTTGATATGGGCAATTATCGCTACGATCGTAAGCGTTATAACTATCTGGGTATTCATAGCCTACAGGCGACAGGTGAAAAACACCTGCCGCCATCTGGCGTTTATGAAAAAGAATAAAACTAATCTCCGTCTGCGTTCGGGATTGCCGTTCAGGGAGCTTTATGAGTTTTCGGATAATGTAAATGAACTGCTTGACAGTTCAGATGAGCTGAGGCACAAGGCGGAGCATAACGAGCAGAATATAAAGGACGCTATAACTAATATTTCTCACGATAT
>JAFUOZ010000044.1 GCA_017481565.1 Oscillospiraceae bacterium
GGCAGGCAAAGGTCAATGAGGAGCTTAAGGAGGCAGCGGAAAATGCTATCAATGCAGGCAAGGCAAAAAATGACTTCCTTGCAAATATGAGCCATGAAATAAGAACGCCTATCAATGCGGTACTCGGTATGAACGAAATGATAATGCGCGAATCCACGCAGAAACAGATAATCGGATATGCGGCGAATATCCGCAGCGCAGGACGTACGCTGCTTTCGATCATCAATGAGATACTTGATTTTTCCAAGATAGAATCGGGAAAAATGGAGATCGTTCCCGTTGAATATGATGTAAGCTCCCTTATCAATGATATAGTCAACATGATAAAACCCCGTGCGGAAAAGAAAAAGCTTGAATTTATCACTGAGATAGATAAAAATATCCCCTCTGTTCTTTTCGGTGATGATGTGAGAATAAGACAGGTAATAACAAATATTCTTACAAATGCGGTAAAATATACCCCTGAAGGAAGCGTCCGTATGCGCATGAAGGTCACGGATAAGGTGAATGGTGCGATACGGCTTGAAGTAAGCGTTTCCGATACGGGCATAGGCATAAAGGAAGAGGATGTGGATAAGCTTTTCAACTCTTTCCAGCGTCTTGACCAGGAAAAGAACCGCAATATCGAGGGCACGGGTCTGGGCATTACCATAGTCCAGCGACTGCTCAATATGATGGGCAGCGAGCTTATTGTTTCCAGTGTATACGGAGCAGGCTCTACCTTCTCCTTTACTCTCGATCAGGCTGTTATCAACGATGAGCCTGTGGGAGACTTTGAAAGGCGCTTCAAGGCTTCTGCCGAGCAGCTTACGGAGGATATTATCAGGACTGCTCCCGATGCGCATATACTTGTTGTTGACGACAACGAAACAAATCTTCTTGTTGCAAAAAGTCTGTTGAAGCGTACTCTTGTACAGCTTGACACAGCCTGCAGCGGTGCGGCCTGTATCAGTCTTCTGAAGAAGAATACCTATGACATTGTTTTCCTTGACCATATGATGCCTGAAATGGACGGTATCGAAACCCTTAAGCGTATAAAAAATGACAGGCTTGCAGAGGATACCGTATTCATAGCTCTTACTGCAAATGCAATACACGGTGCAAGACAAAGCTATCTGGACGCAGGCTTTGACGATTATCTTTCCAAGCCGTTTACGGGACAGGATATTGAAAAATGTCTGTTCGGCTATATCGACAATAAGCTTATCGTTACGGAAAAGCTTACAGAAAATGCTCCCGATAAGGAAGAAGTACAGGAGACAGCGGACAGCAGCTCCGAAGAAAATGAACTTCTGGATATAAAAACAGGTCTTTTCTATGCAGGCGGCGATGCAGATACATATAATGAGATACTTAAGGTTTATGTGAGCAAGGCACCCGAAAAAACAGAGCTTATTGAAAAGCTTGCATCGGAAAGGTCATGGGATAATTATATTATCGAGGTACACGCATTAAAAAGCACATCTCTTACTGTCGGCTCAAAGCCTCTTTCCGAGCTTGCAAAGGAGCTTGAATCTGCGGGAAAGGAAAAGAATTATTCTCTGATAGAAGAGAAAAACGGCAGTCTGCTTGATATGTACCGTCAGGTATATAAGCTTGGAACGGAGCATCTTAAGCTTTCGGGAGTTTTATCCGATACCGGAAGCAAGGAAGAAACGGATATATCTGCTCTTACCCAAATAACCGAGGAAAAAGCGGCAGAGCTTCTCGGCAGGATAAAGGAAGCCTGTGACGCTTTTGACAGTGACGCTGTTTCTGAAATATGCGATGAAGCGGCAGATTACATATTCAAGGGTACACCCCTTAAACCCTTGTTTGAGGAAATAAGAGCCTTTGCAGATGATTTTGAATATGACAGCGCAGCACGTAAGGCTGATGATATTTCAGCAGCTTTCTGAACAGACGGATTATCGTTCCTGAAATCTGTCATCTATTGAATTTAATGATTTCCTTGAAGCAGATATCCGAAAGAAAAACGGCTTTCGGATATCTGCCAAAAGGATTTTTTTATTTTCAGGAAAAATATCAGAAAATCATCGAATCAAACCGAAATTCTGCGACTTATATTATGAAAGCTTTCATTGCTTCGGAAGGAATATCTGCAGCATTTATCCGCCGAAGTAATAAATGATCGGAGGTGCATCATGGAAAAAAACGATATCGGAAAATATACGGAGCAGCTGTTTTCTGCCGCTCTGAAAAAATGCGGAAGCTTTGAGGATGCGGAGGATCTTGCAAGTGAAGCTGTTCTTGCGGCTTTAAAATATAAGGGCGAAATAAAGGATATGAAAAAATGGCTGTCGGCAGTGCTTGATCATAAGTATTATGATATGCTCAGAAGAAAATACAAGCTGCCCACTGTAAGCATAAATCTTGTCCCTGAAAATATACTTCCTTATGAAGAAGAAGCCGAAAACGATAAGCCCGACACAGAGGAGATACGCCGTGAGATCGCTTATCTTTCGGGGAAATACCGTGAAGTTATAGTCCGTCATTATCTTAACGGGGAAAAGGTTCAGAGTATTGCGGACAGCCTGAATATTCCAAAAGGTACGGTCTTATCAAGATTATCCGCAGGCAGAAAGCAGATACGGAAAGGATTTGATTCTATGGAACGATATGAAAAGCAAAGCTATCAGCCCGAACGGCTTGAAATTTCCTGCAACGGCTGTATGGGTCTGAACAACGAGCCTTTTTCTTTGGTTCAGGACGATATGCTGAAGCAGAATATTTTGATTGCCGCTTATGAAAAGCCTGTTACCTGTGTAGAGATCGCACTTTCTCTCGGTATACCTACGGCGTATATCGAAAATGCAGTCAGCGATCTTGTGAAATCGGAGCTTATGCAGAGAAAGGGAGATAAGGTATTTACGGATTTTATGATTGTAACTCCCGAACAGATCTTAAAAAGTCTTGATGTTCAGATCGGATTTTCAAAAAAGCATTACGATACTATATGGAGGCTGTTCAGTGTATTTCTTGCAGAAATAAGAGAAAGCATCAAAGATTTATACCTCAGAGAAAGCGAACAGCGTAAGCTGGAATACTTTTTCCTGCTGCATCTTTTCTCTAACGGTGTCTATCAGTCGGTACAGCGTATAGTTCCGTCAAAGGAGGAATATCCTCTTCGTCCCGACGGGGGAAAATGGATAGCATTCGGAAACAGATATCCTCTTGACTTTGATTTTGAAAATTACAGGTTTGCAAAATACTGCTACGGCGGAGAAAGGCGGTCATATGAGGAGAACTTTTTCAGTTCAAATTCTGTTGACCTGCATATCTATGATGCACAGCCCGATCTGAATAAATATCAGCATGGAGATACTCTGCTGGGTGATGATGTATTCATGAAAATACTGTACGTTATTTACAAGGGTATTCCCTTCAACTACACAGGAATTGACCCAATATATCTTGAAAGAATACCTCATTTTGCGGAATGTGGGATCATACGTATGACAGAGGGAGTACCTGAGCTTGATATTCCTGTTATTTCAAAACAGAAATATGAGGAGCTGGACAAGCTGCGTATAAATAAGATCTGTGAATTTGCGGATATGTTTGAACCCTTGCTTCGTGAAATAATGCCTGAGATGAAAATCGGCATACCGAAACACCTTGAAAAACGTGTGGCTGAATTCAGAAAGTACAGCTGCTATGCTTTTCCCGTTGCGTTTATAAAGGAAGCTATGGAAAAGGGGGATTTTCATACCGAAAACTGTACTCCGCCTATGGTAATGGTCATTGATGAATAATAAGCTGCAACCGTCAGTTGCGAAAATTCCATGTGGGGTTGGTAGACTTGCTGCCTTTTTTGTGATACAATATATTCATAAAAAATAAGGAGCTGATAATATGACCATAGGTGAACAGATACAGGAGCTGCGTATACAAAAGGGGATGACACAGGAGCGTCTTGCGGAGATGCTGGAGGTTTCAAGACAGTCGGTATCAAAATGGGAGCTTGGACAGTCTGTACCGGATGTGGAGAAAATAATCCGTATGAGCGAGCTTTTCGGAGTTTCCACAGATACATTGCTGCTGAGAAACACCGAAGAGGAAAAGGTAAAGAAAAATCCGCTGCATCTTGGAAGTGTATATCTGATAGTAAAGGATTTTGAAAAATCGGTGGATTTTTATGAAAAGTTCCTTGATATAAAATCAGGCGACCGATGCCGCAGCGGAAACAAATTCATTGAATTTTATTTTGACAACAAATGCATTTCTCTTATGAATGAAAATAATCTTGAGGGACACTGTACAGACCCGGAAAGCCCATATAAATTCGTACAGAATTACTGGGTAGAGGATCTTCTTACCGAATATGAGCGTGTGAAGGCACTGAATATAGGAAAGGTAACGGAAATACGTGAAGCTTATCCCACCTATAATTATTTTCATCTTACCGATCCCGATAACAATATCATTGAGGTCACAGGGGGATATCATATCTGTCAGAGCTGCGGAATGGCAATGCATGACAGCGAATACGGAAAAAATGCGGACGGAACAGCAAATACAGATTATTGTAAATACTGCTTCCGTGAGGGACATTTTGTTTCCGATGAAACCATGGAGGAAATGGTTGAAAGCTGTATAAAATACTATGTAGGCAACGAATTTGAAACAGCTGAGGAAGCAAGAGAATATCTTACAAGACTTTACCATACGCTTAAGCGGTGGAAAATGTAAATACATAGAATAAAACAGGCATACGGATTTTTTATACTCCGTATGCCTGCTATGTTATCATACAATATTCAAAGCTGTTACAGCAAAATCAGCAGCTATTGAAACCCAGCATAAAGTGCCTGCTGTGTACATCGCCCATGAGGGAAGCTTTTTATCGAGAAAATCCGAAAATGGATGTATCACCTTCATTAGAAATAAACTGAGAATACCGAAAATGATACTGCTCAATACAGATACACGTCCCTCGAAAAAGTTCAGTGGCCAGTCCTCATAGCTCCATAAACGTCGGTGCAGCACCGCTTCAATGGCATAGGCACCGATAAGCTCAAGTACCGTGGTAGCTATTACGCTTACAAAGAATATAAAGGGAACTGTCTGCTTTTTTCGGAATATTATCATAAGTATAAGTCCGAAAACACCGTATATGGGCAGTATGGGTATATGCAGATATCCGCGGTGAACAAATTCTCCCATAACTATTGATGTAAGTACCGTTTCATATACCCAGCCTGTTATTCCGCAAAGCACAAATTCAATGGCATAGCGGCAGAATTTATGATAAACAGATCTTTTTTCGGACATTTTCTGACCCTCCCCCATATTGCTGAATATATTATACTGTATTTATTTTAAACAGTCAAGTATATTTTAAAATATATGTGTATAAATTCGCTTTGAACTGTTGACAAATTGCATTTAATCGGTGTATAATAAAAATGTAATTATTGACTTATATCAGTGGGGGTGGGGCATTGACAAATCAGCTGATAAAGAATAAAGTAATGTTTATTATTTATCTGGTATTTATGACTATCGCTGTTCTGACTGAATTTCTTTCTGTTGCAGATGACAGCAACAGGGGAATGCAAGGCAGTGATTATATTGATTATACTCATGGCTGGACAGCAGAGGACGGTACAGAGGCTGTTTTCAAGGGAATAAGCGGTACATATACAATAAAAAATACACTCCCTGAGATACGGAATGAAAATGTTCTTTATCTTAATCTGAAAAGTCTTAATCTGAAAGCTTACATAGACGGAGTATGTATTTATGATTCACAGGAATATGAGGAACGTTTTTTCGGAAAGACCGCAGGCTCATTTTTTGCGGAGATACCTCTTACCTCTGAACACAGCAGACAGGAAATAGTTCTCCAAGCGGATAATCCCTATGATGACGGAAGCGGAAAGATCACCATGATATATCTGGGTGACAGTATCGACATACTGAAAAAGCAGGTAGGTGATATGCTCCCCGGATTTATCATCAGCGTGCTTATATGCTTTCTGGGACTTGTTTTTATGCTTAGCTTTATCCCTATGTGGCGGCAGAAAGCAGTAGGAACGGAGCTGCTTTATTTCGGTCTGTTTGCTTTCAATATAGGCATATTCATGGTAACGGACTGTAAATTTCTGCAGCTTATCTATCCTCAGGCGCATTTATACCATATGATAGCGGAAACTCACATGATGCTTATCGTAGTTCCTCTTTTCCTGTTTCTGAACAAGATGTATGAAAGCTGCAGCGATCTTATGGTATACTGTACGTGTATAATGGGCGGATTTAATTTTACGGTATGTTATCTGCTGAATATATGCGCTGTCATGGATTATCATGAAACGGTATGGATAACTCATATTACCTACGGTGTAGGTGTGCTTTTCCTGCTTATGATAATAGTACGTGAGCTTAAAAATAACGGCAGAATGAATATGTATCACAATGTGGGTATTTTTATTATCTGCATATCGGTGGTGCTTGATATTCTGATGCTGAAGCTGGGAAGCTCCTTTGAGACCACCTTTTTCACAAGAACAGGAATGCTTATTTTCGTATGCCTGGAGGGTATACAGATTTTCCTCGGATTTTTCAGGCATTACCGTGAGGCTATGAAAGCTAAGCTTTTAAGCAGGCTTGCATATCATGACGGTCTGACCGATCTTCTGAACAGGACCTCTTATATGGAGGAGCTGGAGCTTATCAGAAAAAACGGAAGAGAAAATGCTCTTATCGCATTGTTTGATGTAAATGATCTTAAGTATGTAAATGATCATCACGGTCATTCTGCAGGTGACGGAATGATAATTGCAGTTGCGGAGGAGCTTAAAAGCTGCTTCGGTGAGCTGGGAAAATGCTATCGTATCGGCGGAGATGAATTTGTATTTATTTCAGATAACGTATGTGATGAAAGCACATTTAACGGAATATGCTCCGAATTTATGGAAAGACTTGGCAATGCAGATTCAAACGGCAGATTTATGATGCCCATTACGGTTGCAATGGGATATTCTGTTATCAGCGGTAACGGAGATAAGCTGGAGGATATCATAAATGAAGCTGATGCACGTATGTATTCCAACAAAAAGCAGATGAAGCAGAATAATGTCCGGTCAGCAGCTTCAATCGGATAAAAAATATAATAAAAAAACAGGACTTTGCAGTGCAAAAACGTTTCTGCCGGGTCCTGTTTTGAATTGTACGGAGAAAAAAATATGGAATATGTTTTTAAAGCAATAGCGCATATTGAAAATGCCTATGATGAAAAATTCGGAGTGCCCAGACAAAGCGGACTTGTAAACGGGCTTGAATCGAAAATAGTGTTTGAGCCTGAGTATCGTGTAAGAGAAGCGTTCAGAGGAATAGAGGAATACAGTCATTTATGGCTGATATGGGTCTTTTCCGAAGCGGTAAGGGAGCAGTGGTCACCTACGGTAAGACCACCGAGACTTGGCGGAAATAAGCGTATGGGCGTTTTTTCCACACGGTCGCCCTTTCGTCCGAATCCTGTGGGGATATCCTCCGTTAAGCTGGAGCGTATCGAATACGGCGATATGGGTCCTGTTTTATATGTGACGGGAGCGGATATGATGAACGGTACTCCTATCATTGATGTAAAGCCCTATCTGCCCTATGCTGATTCCCATACCGATGCATCAAACGGTTTTGCCCTTTCCGACCGTCAGGGCACATTGCAGGTGATATTCTCTGAAAAAGCGGATAAAAAGCTTTCCGATGAAATGAGAGCATATTTGTATGAGGTGCTGTCACAGGACCCCAGACCTCAGTATAAGCAGGACAGTGAAAAAATATATATGATGAAATTCGGCGGTATGGATATAAGCTTTTCGGTAAACGGGGATATTCTTACGGTTAACGATATTTTACTGCCTGAGTAATAATTGTGTCCCGATAATTTTTAAACCTCCCTGCAGCTCAGACTGCAAGGAGGTTTATTACTTTTTATATAAAAAATATTTTTAGGCATAAATTATAAAAATCGGCAGATAATATATTATCTCATTATAATATGATTATTTATACGCCTAAAAAATAAAGGAACAAAAGGAAAAAATATGAAGCTGATGACTATCAATACTCACAGTCATGCCGAGGAGAATTATTCCGAAAAGCTGAAAATATTTACAGCTGCAATAGCAGAGGAGCTGCCCGATATTATTGCTATGCAGGAGGTAAGTCAGACCGTCAGCAGTGCTGCTGTAAACAGTACTGAAAGCAGATATTTTCCTTGTGCAGATGTAACTGTACGCAGTGATAACCACGTATATAATGCTGTCCTGCAGCTTGCGGAAAAGGGGATATCCTATTATTATACATGGCTTCCCATAAAGCTTGGCTACGGCAGCTTTGACGAGGGAATTGCCCTTATGAGCCGCAGTCCTGTTATTGAAACGGATATCATTACCGTAAGCGGTACAGATGAATATTACAACTGGAAAACAAGAAAAATACTTGGGATACGTACTGAAAATGCTCCCGATGATTTTTTCTATACCGTTCATTACGGCTGGTGGAATGACGATGAAGAGCCCTTTTCTGCACAATGGAGGAATACTCTTGCGCATATCGCAAAAAATAAAAGAGTATGGCTTATGGGGGATATCAATAATCCTGCCGAGATAAAAGATCAGGGCTATGATCTGATAAATAGATCGGGCTTTTATGACAGCTATATATATGCAGATAAAAAGGATAACGGTATCACAGCAGCAAAAAATATTGACGGCTGGAAGGAAAGGGCAGAGGGCAGCGAGGGTATGAGAATTGATATGATATTATGCAGCGAATTGATAAAACCGAAATATTCAACTGTTATTTTCGACGGAAAAAAATATCCTGTCATATCCGATCATTTTGGTGTTATGATAGAATATGAAAAATAAATACCCCTTGAATTTATATAAAAAAGAGTGTATAATAAATACAACGATACAGGAGAAAAAAGCATGAAATCATTTGAATATACAATTAAGGACAGCCTTGGAATACACGCAAGACCTGCAGGTCTGCTTGCAAAGACAGTAAAGGCTCTTGACAGTGAGATCACAATAAAAAAAGACGGAAAAGAAGTAAACGCCTCAAAGCTTATGGCTGTTATGGGAATGGGGATAAAATGCGGAGATACCGTTACTGTGACCGCAGAGGGCGGCGATGAGGAAAAGTCTGTAAAGCTTATAGAGGAATTTTTTGAAGCCAATCTGTAATATGAAATATGAACGGGGGACAGGAATATGACAAGATATTCGGGCAAGGGTGTATTCGGTGCCGTTGCAATAGGAAAAATATCGGTGTTCACACGTTCCGATGTGAAGGTAAAGCGAGTAAAAGCAGATGATGCATCAGCTGAGCTTATGCGTCTTAAGGAAGCTGAAAAAAAGGCAAGGGAGCAGCTTGGCAGAATATATGAAAAGGCTCTGAAGGAAGTTGGAGAGGCAAATGCACAGATATTTGATATCCATATTATGATGATAGAGGACGAGGATTATAACGAGGCTATTACCGAAATGATATGCGGACAGGGTGTCAATGCCGAATATGCCGTTGCTGTTACGGGAGATAATTTTGCCGAAATGTTTTCCTCAATGGACGATTCATATATGCAGGCAAGGGCGGCAGATGTAAAGGATATTTCCAATCGTATAATAGCCTGTCTGTCCGATAAGGGAGCTGTATCTGTCAATATTGATGATAAGGTGATAATATGTGCCGATGACCTTGCTCCCAGCGAGACTGTTTCTCTTGACAAGGATAAGGTTCTTGCCTTTGTTACCGCATACGGTTCATCAAATTCACATACTGCCATTCTTGCCCGTACAATGAATATTCCTGCCATAATCGGAGTAGGCGCTGAATTTCTGTCACAGATAAAAAACGGAGATATAGCCGTTGCCGACGGATATTCGGGAGAGCTTATCATTGACCCCGATGCCGAAACGATAGCCGCCGCTGAAAAAAGACAGGCTGAAGATGCAGAAAAAAAACAGCTTTTACGTAAGCTTAAGGGCAAGGAGAATATCACGCTTGACGGAAAGCGTGTGAATATTTATGCAAATATCGAAAGTGCCGACAGCATAGGCAGTGTGATTTTAAATGACGCAGGGGGAATAGGTCTTTTCCGAAGTGAATTTCTTTATCTGGAAAGCACTGATTATCCCACTGAGGAAAAACAGTTCAAGGTATATAAAAGGGTGCTTGAAAGCATGGGCGGAAAAAGAGTTATAATCCGCACCTTAGATGTGGGAGCGGATAAGCAGGTGCCGTATTTTAAGCTTGAAAGAGAGGAAAATCCCGCACTTGGACTCCGTGCAGTGAGACTTTGCCTTGACCGTCCCGATATTTTCAGAACACAGCTGAGAGCCCTTTATCGTGCCTCGGTTTACGGCTCTCTCGGAATAATGTTTCCTATGATAACAAATCTCTGGGAGCTGGAGGAATGTATAGAGCTTTGCGGTAAAGTAAAAGCAGAGCTTGATGCAGACGGAATAGCCTATTCCGATAATATCGAGCTTGGAATAATGATAGAAACGCCTGCCGCAGCGCTGATAAGCGATAAGCTTGCTCCTTTGGTGGATTTTTTCAGTATCGGTACAAACGATCTTACCCAGTATACTCTTGCCTGTGACAGACAGAATCCGAGAACCGAACGCTTCTGCGATACACATCATGAAGCTGTTATGAAGCTTATAGAAATGACAGTTGAAAATGCTCATAAGCATGGCGTATGGGCAGGTATCTGCGGAGAACTTGCAGCGGATACGTCTCTTACAGAAAAATTTCTGCGCATGGGAATAGACGAGCTTTCCGTTTCGCCGCCCTTTGTACTTAAGGTACGTGACGCAGTGAGAAATATTGATCTGAATAAATAAAAAACCCCTTCCGATATGACAGTCATGTCGGAAGGGGATAATTTTTATCTGAATTATTCAGCTTACTTGTTCATAAATTTAAGATTCTTTTCGATAAGCTCACAGCGCTGCTTTACGCAGTCAGGAGAACGGAGAGGATCGGAGGGAGTATTGAATGTATAATCAATAAGCTTGTCAAGAGTAGTTGTTGCAACATGAACTCTTGTATCCGAGGAAGCATAGTAGATATATACATCACCGTTTTCACGTACGATCGCACCGTTTGTGAATACAACGTTGGAAACGTCGCCTACACGCTCATAGCCGTGAGGAGCGATGAACAGTCCCGAAGGAGAAGCAATAAGCTTTGAAGGATCCTTAAGATCGGTAGCAAATACATAGATAACATATCTCAGACCTGCTGCTGTATTTCTTACACCGTGAGCAATATGGATCCAGCCCTTTTCAGTCTTTATGGGAACAGCGCCTGCGCCGTTCTTTACCTCTGTGATGGTATGGTACTGACGGGGAGAAATAACGGTTTCCTCAGTGCAGATAACGGGATTTTCAATGTTCTCGCAAAGACCGAAGCATACTCCGCCGCCTGAGCCGGTCTGAATGAAATCGTCCTGAGGACGTGTATAGAAAGCATACTTTCCGTCAACGAATTCAGGGTGAAGAACTACATTTCTCTGCTGGGGAGATTTTGAAATAAGATTGGGGAGACGCTCCCATGTTTTAAGATCCTTTGTACGCACGATTCCTGCCTGAGCAAATGCCGCAGAAAGATCGGAGCTTGATGTATCCTTGCTTTCGGAGCAGAATACGCCGTATATCCAGCCGTCCTCATGCTGAGTGAGACGCATATCATATACATTTGTCTCTTCGGGTTCGGTATCGGGAAGCTGTACGGGATAATCCCAGAAACGGAAATTATCAATACCGTTATCACTTTCAGCAACTGCAAAGAAGGACTTTCTGTCATTTCCCTCAACTCTTGCAACAAGATAATACTTTCCGTTAAGATAGACAGCACCGCTGTTAAGCACTGCATTGATTCCCAGACGCTCCATAAAATAAGGATTTGTTTCGGGATTCATGTCATATTTCCAGAAATAAGGAATATGCTCCGCAGTAAGTACGGGATTTTCATAGCGGTCATAGATCCCGTTGTAGCTTTCGGAGATCTTGTTTCTGCGTGTGATAAGCTCTTCATAGCGGCTTATTACACGGCTTTTGTTTGCGGTGAATTCTGTGTTATTCATGATAGGTTACTCCATTCCGCCGCATTTGCGGATGCGGCTTTTTTTATGTTATGATATTCCTGCAGAATATCCGTTAAACTATTTTTCTGCATTCCATATAGAAACGCTTATCCTCGGCATGCCCCATAGAAAAAGTCTTTCTGGGGAGTGCGCCGTCCTTGATAACAGTGGGGAAAAGCTCATCCTTGCTCATATCGGGGAGCAGGAAACCGATGCTCTGCTTATCCTCCGCAAGCTGTCTTACAACATCTTCGCCGTGGATATAGTCGATCTTTCCGCCGTTTTCCCTGATGTAATCATCAAGGAACTGCTGCAGACTGCCTACTGTAAGATTTGAGGAGGGCTTTGATATATACATGATCTTATCGCTGCCGCCGTATACTGCAGTAAAGCACTGTCCGCCGTTGTTTTCGGAGGATATACCCAATCTTTCGGTAAGCTGAGAAACCAGCTTTTCTGTATCAATTCCGCTTACGATACGGTGGATAGCTTCAAAATTAAGTGCAGGACTGTGAAGATTTACTATTTCCGCAAGAGCATATCTTGCAGGGTGAGCGGACATATCCTTATCGGGATTTTCACGCTTAAGCTTTTCATAATATTCCTTGGCGGTAGCAAGAGAATGATTTCCGTCGCCCATTGCATAAAGAAGGACGGGAGTATTTTCAAGACCGTATTTTTTATTGAACATATCCTTGTCACCCAGTGCTTCAAGAGCGGCTGTAACATCGGAGATATCCTTTTCGTTCATAAGATATCCCTGTATATTCCCACCCTTCTGTATAAGCTCACAGTCATAAAGCTTTTCCATTGAGCTTTTCTTATCTGAAAGAGGCTCGATAACAGTACCCTTTTCATCGTCGATAAGGATCATTATATGAGGCAGCTCCAGAGGTGCGCCGTTACGTACCTTTATTCTTGGGGGAATACGCTCAACAACGGTAGCCTCCGTAGCACGTACAGCAGATGTACTGCCCTTGCGGTAGTCATATTCCTCCAGGTCGATCATGCCTACAATGCCTGCACGAATACCGTCAGAGGTCATACGCTCAACATATACCATTGAATTTTTATATTCGGTAAACAGTCCCTTTTCAATATAATCATTCATAGCTGTATGTATTTTTCCGATTCTGTCGTCAACGTCACTGTCCTCCAGATATACCTCGGGAAGAATAATATTCAGCGCAGAGGGAGCACCCTCTGTAAGTCTTGCAGTTTCGCTCCAGTATTCAGGCTGTGAGGTATACTGATCGCAGGCAACAACAGACCATTTTGACATATCCGTATTTTTATCGGGCAGAAGAATATCCGCCGCTTTAAAGGCTGTACTCATGCTGATCCTCCTTATATCGTAAAAAAATAATAATCAAAATTATTATACTATATTTAAAACAACTTTTCAATAGCTTTCCGAAACATTTTCATAATCAGCATTGTAAATGTTTTCGGAAATTGCTTTTTTGGTGAATACGTACATTAATAATAACATTATATATAGTATCATATTTGACAAACCGACAATATCAGTATATAATGAATAAAAAAGGCAAGGTGAAAATATGTTGAAATTCGGAAGTGATAACGAATGTTTTGAAGGAGCGCCTTTTATTATCGGTATTTCTGACGATAATAATAACAGGCTTTCAATAAAAATATCAGCTGCGGTAAAAGGTGAAAATGACTGCGGAGACAAAACAGATTGTGAAGAGCTTGATAAAATACTTTCATCGGCGTACCCTATATGCCCCGATGAAGATAATGTATACGAAATCATTTTTGAGAGATATATCCTTTATCTTACACGAAATGAATCCTATTGTGCGTCAGATGAGCATGACATATGGGAAGGACGTTTTCTGATAAAATACAGCCGCTCGGCACTTCTTGATATTCTGCCTGTGCTTACGGAATGTCAGAAGCTTTCCGACGGAACCTTTTATCCGGGAGAATGGAAGCATTTCGGAATATCGTCACAAAATCATACAGTGGATATTATTACAGAATATGATCCTCTGATAATCCCGTGCAGAAAAGCATCGGGTGTTGACTTTTGAGCATTTTCAATGTATAATGTATTTATCAATAAAACCGAACGGAGAGACTGTAATGTATTATTATACAAAGGAATGGTATCTTAAATCAAAGGGTACGGGACTTTACCTTAGCCTTTCCCGCTGCACTGCGGAGGAGGCAGGGTCAAGGGAATATTTTGAAAAGATATTTGCGATATATACCGATGATGTACGCTTTGAATGTGAGCAGATAAAGAATTCCACATACGAAATGTTCGCAGAGGACAGAACAGAAAGCGAGGAGCTTTTAAAGCAGGAGTTTATCCGCTGGCATGAGGAGCATGACCCCGAGGACGCTGAATTCATTGCGACGGCAAGGCTTTCCGAAAAGATAGAATATCTGAAAATGATACTTCCCAAGGAAATAATTTCCGAAATACCCGATATCCGCATATTCGCTCTGGGTAAGGCTGATGAACGCATAACAGAACTTGTAACGGAATATTCCGAGGAGTGCAGAAGCTTTGTAATGGAAGTTGATTCACGCTTTGAGGACGAATATTCCGCACGTACAGAGGATATCCCCGACGAGATATGGACAGAATACGGCTTTAAGGGCGGCAGTATAAATAAGATAATCAGAAACGGAACAGATATGACCTTCTATATAAATAACTGCGGAAGCGGCTCCGATGTTACCGCAATGCATCTTAAGGACTGCGCTGTTGAAAAGCTTGATGAGGGGCTTGAGGGAGCGGAATGGATATATAATGAGATGTATTTTGAAAACGGAGTATATGAGCTTCACGGAATATGCAGAAGCAAAAATAATTTTCCTGAGTTTATAATACATACAAAGGATATTGCTTTTGACTATGACAGATGATACTATTTTACAAAAAAGAGAATTAGATTCACCGAAATATTGTGGGTTTCTACAATATTTCGGTAAAATTCCAAAAAGTATTGACAAACGGCATATGCTGTGATATAATAATTAAGCGTCATGAGGAATGACCTGTGCTATTAGCTCAGTCGGTAGAGCACTTGACTTTTAATCCAGTGGTCTGGGGTTCGAGTCCCCAATAGCACACCATGCAGAGAGACTTTTTCAGGTCTCTCTGTTTTTTTATGCCATAAATAAAGCCTTGTCCCTGTATGATATACTACGGGCAAGGCTTTTGCTGTTATATTGATTTAATCAGCAGTTATCAGGATACCGTCATCTCCGTAAAAATATGTTTTTCCGTTACGTATTACATAGCCTGTCTGCATGATACCGTTTTTGTAGTAATATTCGTCACCGCCGATAAATACCCTGCCTGTAAATCTGCCCAGATATACTCCCGAGCTGCTGAATTTGCAGCGTATGCCGTCAATTACCGTGCTTTTTGTGACAGCCGCTCCGTCATCGCCGAAGAAGTAACGCTTGCCCTTTATGGTTTTCCAGCCGTTTTTAAGATATGTACCGTCCTTGTTTACGTAGTATTTTTTACCGTTTACGGTATGCATACCCTTTTCATAGCCTTCAAAAAGGTAAAGCTGCTGCTTTTTGGCGGTACACATTTTCCTGTTTGAGCTTGTATGCTCACCGTCTGCGGTAAGAGCGAAAACATAGCCGTCCTGCTCCCAGACATACTCTGTCTCACCCAGGATATATTCATAGTAAACATCATTTCCGTAAGCAGAGAAGCTTTCATCGGAAGCGGTCTCCAGCTTGTTTTCCGCAGCAGCCTCGCTGTAGTAGCATTTAAGGCTGTAGTATTCATCTTCTGTTTCAAACTGTGTGCATACATATGTGGGAGTAACATATATACAGAAAAGCTCGTCCTCTGTGAAGCCCTTGGGATAATAGATAAAATCATTTTCAAGAAGATATTCATATCCGTATGCTGTAAAGCCTTCAATACGTTCAAGACCCTTTACCGATGACATATACTGCTCCATTGAATCGGTATCGCAGAATTCAAAGGCAGCGATACTGTAATTGAATTCGTAAAGCTCCTCAGATGCCGAAACCGGAACTGTAAATGAGGATACTGCGGATACTGCTGCGACAGCTGCCGTGATGATTTTTCTTATTTTCATTTTGCTGCTCCTTTCCTTGCGGTCATTGCTGCTATGATTTTTTACTTTTTTCATTTTGCTTCTCCTTTCTTTATCGGGGGTGTTCATATAATAAACAATCCTGAAAGACGGTATTTTTCATCCGATTATATTTTTGGTGAAATTGGATATAACAGATATATATTTTTTATTAAGAATTACAATAAAAAGTTTTATAATATAGAAAAAACTTTTATTAAATTTGTAAAAAATATCGAAAACCTATTGCAAAATTATATAAAATAGTGTAAAATATATATTGAAAGGTCTGATCGATAAAAAATTCACAGACCCAAATTCATACGAAAGGATGTCATACCAATGGCAGGATTAAACAAGGTTACTGTTGAAGACATTAACGTTAAGGGCAAGAAGGTTCTCGTAAGAGTTGACTTCAATGTACCCCTTAAGGACGGCAAGATCACAAATGATAACAGAATTACAGCTGCTCTCCCCACTATCAAGAAGCTGATAGCTGACGGCGGCAAGGTTGTACTCTGCTCTCACTTAGGCAAGCCCAAGAACGGCCCAGAGGCTAAGTTCTCACTTGCTCCCGCTGCTGCAAGACTTGCAGAGCTTCTCGAGGGTACAAAGGTTACCTTCGCAGCTGATGATACAGTAGTAGGCGATAACGCTAAGAAGGCTGTTTCCGAAATGGCTGAGGGCGATATCGTTGTTCTCGAAAATACACGTTTCAGAGGCGCAGACGAGACCAAGAACGGCGAAAATCTCTCCAAGGAGCTTGCTGAGCTGGTTGACGGTGAAGTATTCGTTATGGACGCTTTCGGCTCCGCTCACCGTGCTCACGCTTCCACAGCAGGCGTTACAAAGTTCGTTAAGGAGACAGCTGTAGGCTATCTCATGCAGAAGGAGATCCAGTTCCTCGGCAATGCGGTTGAGGATCCTGTTCGTCCCTTCGTTGCTATCCTCGGCGGCGCAAAGGTTGCTGATAAGCTCAATGTTATCAATAACCTTCTTGAAAAGTGCGATACACTCATCATCGGCGGCGGTATGGCTTATACCTTCCTTAAGGCTAAGGGCTATGAGACAGGTCTTTCCCTCGTTGACAACGAGAAGATCGATTACTGCAAGGAAATGATGGAAAAGGCTGAGAAGAACGGCAAGAAGCTTCTTCTTCCTATTGATACTGTTGTTGCAGCAGGTTTCCCTGATCCTATCGACGGACCTATCGAGGTTAAGACAGTTCCCTCCGACAGCATTCCCGCTGATATGGAAGGTCTTGATATCGGCGAAAAGACAAGAGAGCTTTTTGCTGAGGCTGCAAAGACAGCTAAGACTGTTGTATGGAACGGACCTATGGGCGTATTTGAGAACCCCACACTTGCAGCAGGTACTATCGCTGTAGCTAAGGCTCTTGCTGAAACAGACGCTACAACAATCATCGGCGGCGGTGACTCCGCAGCTGCTGTTATCCAGCTCGGCTTCTCCGAGAAGATGTCCCACATCTCCACAGGCGGCGGTGCTTCTCTCGAATATCTCGAGGGTAAGGAGCTTCCCGGCGTTGCTGTAATTGCTAACAAGTAATTTCAACTCTGATCTATAATTTTTAAGGCTGTTTTCTTTGGAAAGCAGCCTTTTTTCTTGACGTATATATATGTATATGGTATAATATATGCAATATTTCAGAGAGGGTGAAAATGATTGGATATCAAAAAACAAAGATATACCATACCCGATATGATAAGAGGCTTGTCCCTTATCAGTATGCTTCTTTATCATGCAATGTGGGATATCGTCTATATTCACGGAGCAGATATCCCATGGTATAGATCACAGGGCGCATTTATATGGCAGCAGAGCATCTGCTGGACCTTTATACTGCTTTCGGGCTTCTGCTGTTCAATGGGACGGCACAAGCTTAAGCGTTCACTTACCATGCTGATATGCTCCTGCATTGTAAGCGGTGTGACTCTTATATTCATGCCCTCAAGCCGTATTCTTTTCGGCATACTTACCCTTATCGGAACAGGAATGCTTCTGATGATACCTCTTGAAAAGCTATTTAAAAAGCCTGACCCTTACATATCGGCGGCGGTATGCTTTCTGCTGTTTCTGCTGACAAGGCATATCGGAAGGGGAGAGATCGGTCTGGGACAGAATATATTTTTCACTCTGCCCAAGGAAATATATGCGGATTATATAACGGCTTATCTGGGATTTCCTCCCGATGATTTTATATCCTATGATTATTTCCCCGTACTGCCCTGGGTGCTTCTGTATTTCTGCGGATTTTTCATCTACAGGATAATCGAAAAGCAAAATATTACGGAAAAGCTGTCTGTTATCGGCTGTAAGCCCCTTGAATTCCTTGGCAGGCACTCTTTATTTATATATATGATACATCAGCCTGTTATTTACGGAATACTTTATATTGTTTTTGCTTTTGTGTGATTTATCAAAAAGTATTTGACAGATATTTGCAGATATGGTATAATCTATATAAATATTTATCGTTTTAAAGAGGTGTATAATCGTACTATGAATCAGTTCCGTCAGTTTTCAATAGTGGAAATGCTTAATTACATGGTAAAGCGTCCCGGAGCTTTTTTCGGACGTAAGGATTATACCTTTGCCCAGGCAATAGCATTTCTTGACGGATATGCAGTAGCTCAGAATGTTTTCGGTGACAGAGATGAACGCTTCTACGGTGTCAAAGTAAAAAGTGAGCTTGTAAAAAGATACGGCGCAGAATATGAGCTTAAAATGCCTATGCATATTCTCGATATGTTTGACGCTGTGTGTGACAATGAGGAGGATAAGCTGCGGCTTCTGGCTGAGATAGTGAATACTCTTGACGATAAACAGGAATTATTTTTGAAATGAGGGGATTTATATGGTACAGCAGTCACTTAACGGAATATGGCAGTTAAAAAAGATATACGATCCAAGCTTCGGAATAAGTGCAAATGTTCCCGGCTCGGTATATACCGCTCTGCTTGAAGCAGGACAGATAGAGGACCCATATGTGGGCGAAAATCAGTACGGCGCTCTTAAACATTCCGAGTGGGATTATTCCTTCTCGCTGGATTTTTCCATTGATGATGAGATAATGGAATGTGACAGGATACTTCTTCATTTTGACGGAATAGATACCGATGCGGAGATATGCTATAACGGAAATGTTATCGGAAAATGCGATAATATGCATCGTGAATGGGAATTTGATATCACCAAATATGCGGACAGGACCTCTCAGAAGCTTGAAGTAAAGATATTTTCTCCCATAACCTACATAAATCAGAGGAATATGCAGAAAAAGCTATGGGGAGTTTCCTCTACAATGGCAGGCTATCCTCATATCAGAAAAGCCCATTATATGTACGGCTGGGACTGGGGTCCCGTGCTGCCCGATATGGGTATCTGGAGAGATGTAAGCATTATCGGTATCAAAGGCGGCAGGATAGAAAGCGTTTATAATCATCAGCTGCATATGAATAACACAGTTCTGCTTACCGTTGATGTGAATGTGACCGAGCTTTCACTTAAGGAAGCATTTGCAGCTGTTGAGCTTATCGGTCCCGACGGTGAAAGATATACGGAAGAGGTGCCCGTAAGCGGAAACGGCAAGGTATCTGTGGATATGGATATCAGGGAGCCTAAGAAATGGTATCCCAGAGGCTACGGCGATCAGCCCCTTTATACTCTTAATGTATGTCTTGTAAGCGAAAATATAGTTTATGATATGAAGTCACTGAAAATAGGACTTCGTGAGATCGAGATATGCCGTACTCCCGATAACGACGGCACGGACGGAGAGGAATTTGCATTCTCCGTAAACGGCATAAAGATATTTGCCATGGGTGCAAACTATATCCCCGAGGATCAGCTTATCTGCCGTACCTCAGAGGAAAAGACGAAAAAGCTTCTTTCCGACTGTATCGCCGCAAACTATAATATGATAAGAGTATGGGGCGGAGGAATTTATCCGGAAAACTATTTCTATGATTTCTGTGATGAACACGGTCTGCTGGTATGGCAGGACTGTATGTTTGCCTGCTCCGTATACAGTGCGGACAGGGCGTTCTGTGAAAATGTCCGTCATGAGATAATCGATAATGTAAAGCGTCTGAGAAACCATGCAAGTCTTGCTATGTGGTGCGGAAACAATGAGATAGAGTCTGCATGGCAGTACTGGGGACTTCCCGAGGACGAGGAGCTTAAAAACGGCTATCTGAGAATGTTTGAGGTGCTTATACCCAAGGTAATGAGCTATTACGATCCGGGTACGTTCTACTGGCCTTCATCACCCTCATCGGGCGGACGTTTCAACGATTCGGGTGCAAAGAATAAGGGCGATATACATTACTGGGAGGTATGGCACAGCTGCAAGCCATTTACCGATTATAACAAGTATCTTTTCCGTTTCTGTTCGGAGTATGGCTTTGAATCTATACCCTGTATGAAAACAATACGCAGCTTTGCGGAGGAAAAGGATCTTAATCTTATGTCTCCCGTTATGGAGGCGCATCAGAAGTGTGAGCAGGGCAATGAAAAGCTGATGTACTACATTGCTCAGATGATGCATTATCCCTACAGCTTTGAGGGACTGGTATATGCCACACAGCTTGTTCAGGCGGACGCAATACGCCTTAATGTTGAGAATATGCGCCGTCACAGAGGAGTATGCATGGGCTCTCTTTACTGGCAGGTAAACGACTCAAACCCTGTTATTTCATGGTCATCTATCGACTATTTCGGACGCTGGAAGGCACTTCATTACTATGCGCGTAAGTTTTATGCACCTGTTCTTGCTTCGGTGGATCTGACCGAGGACAGATATATCAAAATAAATGTATCCAACGAAAGAACGAGAAACCTTGATGCAAAGGTATGCTGGAAGATACGCAGCAATACGGGCGAGATACTCAGAGAGGGCGAAAACAGTGCAAAGGTGCCTGCGCTTACTGCGGCTGATTGCTGTACGCTTGTAAAGGATAATGTTCTGCCTGTTGACAAGACAGCGGAGAAAAAATATCTGCGCAGCTGTTATCTGGAAGCGGCTGTCATCGAAAAGGGTGCAAGGCTGTCAACGGCGGTAACATTGTTTGTTCAGCCCAAGCATTTTGAATTTATTGATCCGAAGCTTGGTATCACGGTTGAGGATATGGGCAGAATGTTCAGAATAACCGTAAAGGCTGAGGCATTTGCAAAGGGCGTTTGTCTTGAAATGAAAAATCATGATGTTGTATTCAGCGATAACTGGTTTGATGTTCACGGCGGAGATTATTCCGTATTCCTCAATAAAACAGGCTTTGACAAGGAGACCACGGCAGAGGATATCCTTGCAGACCTTACAGTTACATCATATTATACACAATTAGGATTGGAAAGGTATAACTAATGGAAATCAGAACAGTTGATGAAATCAGAGAAGAATTTCTTGATATCTATAAGAATAACATTACAAGAGAGGGATCGGATAAGCTTCTGGAATATCTGCTTTCCTCAAAGAGTGATTTTTTCACAGCGCCTGCAAGCACACGTTATCACAGTGCTTATGAAGGCGGACTTGCTCAGCACAGCATAAATGTCTATCATTGTCTCAAGGCATATATGGAGCGCCCCAGAGTGCAGGAGGTATACGGTCTTACCGCAAGCGATGAGACTATTGCAATAACCGCACTGCTTCATGATCTGTGCAAGGTGAATTTCTACAAGGTGGATTTCCGCAACAGCAAGAACGATCAGGGTGTATGGGAAAAGGTACCGTATTATACTGTTGACGATCAGCTGCCTTACGGACACGGTGAAAAGTCGGTGTATATCATCAGCGGATTTATGAAGCTTTCTCGTGAGGAAGCTCTTGCAATACGCTATCACATGGGTTTTTCGGGTATTGAGGACAAGAACAGTATAGGAAAGGCGTTTGAAAAATGGCCTCTTGCCTTTGCACTTAATACTGCAGATATGGAAGCCTCATATTTTCTGGAATCAAGGTAAAATAAAACGAGCCGTTATTGTACAGGGTTACAATAACGGCTCATTTTTGCTGAAAATGTGCTTTTTGGCAGGCTTTTATGCAATATGATGAAAATATGTCAAAATACGTTTTTGTTAATAAAATGGTAACACATACATGATGAATTCGTGATATAATATACTTGAATAATTAAATTATATATTGTGATTATATACTGAATATATTTTATAACATAATAAGGAGCTGGTTTTATGTATATGAAAGAGCTTATTAGAGTCAGAATAAATAAATACATAGCTTTGCTGACTGCGTTTGCTATGTTTGTCTGTATTTTTGTGTGGTATGTACCGCCGATAAGGATCTATGCAGATCTGGTTGATTTCAGCAATACCTATTCGGGCAATATTGAGATCAGCGGAACATGGTATAGTTGCGGTGCAGCGAGTAATTTGTCAGCTTCCGGCTGGGATGTTATTTCTCAGGGGCAGATAATCAAGGCAAATTCAACCATAACCAATAAGATTAATCCTGTTCAGAATATTGTAATCAATAAAGATGGTTCGGATTATGCATGGTGTTCGACAGAGGGTGCGGTTTACACCTTTACTGAGGATGTTCAATATTCTCATGTTTCTATTTCTGATTCCCGATGGGGTAGTACTCTTACTTTTTATGTAAGAAGCATTGGTGAGGACCATTATACTATATTTTATCCTGCTTCCGAAGGCGGTTCTATATCTGTAACTCATGTAAGCACCGGTACTCCGATAGCAACAGGTGAAAGAATCTATATAAACACTGATGATTCAACAAATTCATTTAAGGTTACGGGAACTCCGGTCAGCGGATATAGATTTGTGGGTGTTAAAGATTCAACAGATATATATGTAAGAGATATAACAGATGGTACTCAAGACGGATATGTAACCGTTACGGGACAGTCAGGTGTTACATTTACTCCTATCTTTGAGAAAGAATATACGATCTCTTATAAGTATGGCACATCTCATGAGGTCAAGGGCGGCACTGATATGACAGAATCAAATAATCCTGCCGTAATAATAGAGTCAGAATTGGGAACTACACTTGCTGATCCGCCTGATGAAGAAGGTTGGGATTTTCTTGGCTGGTCTACGGATTCTTCGGGCGGAGTAAATATTAGTTCCTTTGAAAATATTGATCGCAGTAGTAATTCCGAAGTACTTTACAGCGTATGGGAAAAAATAAAAAGCAGCGAATGTGACATCAAATCGGTTAAAGTACATTATTATACTTCGGCAGAGGATATGGATGGAGTTGATTGTCCGTCTGATTCAGTTGAAATAATCGATACCAATATCAGCGTAACACTTCCATTTGGTATTGATAAGACAGCTGTAGATTTTACGTTTGAACTGCCGAATGGTGCATCGTACAAAGACTGTAATTTTGATTATATTGAACAAACCGAAAATATAATTGATACTCAAGGTGATTTTTCGGGAACTGATTCCAAAACAATTACGATTGTTGCAGAGGACGGCACAACAAAGACCTATAATATAACAGTACAGATTGAGGAGCTTAAAGAGTATACCGTAAACTACTATTATAAGGCTGAAAGTATATTAAGCACAAAGAATGTTACTGATGTAACCGCGCCTTATTTACTTGAATACCCTGCCCCCAGATCAGCTGAAAAATTTGTCGGCTGGTATGATACAGAATCAGGTGTATTATATGACGGATATACTGCTGTAACACAGATAGATCCGAGTACTCTCACTTCAACAACAGTTGATCTTTACAGTAAGTGGGAAACAGCGGAAACAGGGGCTGATATCGAAAGCTTTACACTGGACGGTGTAAAAGCTATTATCAATGATAATGTAATTACTGTTACTTGCAAGGAAGGAACAGATCTTACGAATGTTACCCCGGTAATTGTTTTGGCTACCGGGTCGGAAAAAGCGGATTACGGCACTCTTCCTACAGATTATTCAACTGAACAGACTATTACAGTTACATCTGAAGATAAGATGACAACTGCAGATTATACAGTCAAAGCAAGTGCAGGAAGCAGCAGTACGCTTACAGGTTTTTCCTATAACGGAACAGAAGGTACAATAAGCGGAAATACAATAACACTTGTACTCCCCGAGGGAACAGACCTTACAGCAATAAACGCAAGTGAATGTACTATTGAAACAGCGGAGGGAACAACATATACCTTTACAGGAACACTTGCATCACCCTCAGCACTTGTACTTACATCATCTGACGGAATATCAACCAAAACATATACCGTTACAGCAAAAGCAGGAAGCAGCAGTGAGCTTATAAGCTTCTCATATAACGGAACAGCAGGCACAATAAGCGGAGAAACAGTAACGATCACACTTCCTGAGGGAACAGACCTTACAGCAATAAACGCAAGTGAATGTACATTAGTTGTTGCCGAAGGAACAACGTATACCTTTACGGGAACACTTGCAGCTCCGTCAAATATTATAGTAAAATCTTCTGATGGGATAA
>JAFUOZ010000045.1 GCA_017481565.1 Oscillospiraceae bacterium
TAATGCACTTGACGCAGTAAGAAAAAATACCGCTCCCGAAAAAAGATACATAAATATAACTGTACGCAGGATAAACAGAATGATAATAATCAAGACGGAAAATCCCTTTGAGGAGGGAATTATCCGAAAGGACGGCGCATATAAAACCACCAAAAAGGAAAAGGGCATACACGGCTGGGGACTGAAAAGTGCAGCTGCAGCAGTTGAAAAGTATGACGGAGTGATAAAAATAACATCTGAAAACAACGTTTTCTGTGCAGTGGCAACAATGTCCTTTTAAGAAAAAATGATCCGTGACCTCAGATACCGATGAACATCAATAATTTACGGTCATAAACATACCGTTTGCGGACATTTTCGCAGACGGTATTTTTCTGTGCTATTATATAGATACAGTAAAACAAACCAATCAATATATAATATACTTTACGTTGTAGCGTAAAGTATGATAGTATGGAGGAATTAATTATGCGTCACGCTTATACAAGAATTATCATAGGAATCATTATGGTCATCGTTTCCGTTATCGTATTTGTAAAGAACAGTGATATGTCAGCAGGTATCTATCTTTTGGCAGGTGCGGCATTTATCTATTCGGGTGTAACATTATTAAAGAAGGGAACAGGTAAGGGAAATGAATAATACAGAAAAGGTTTTATCGGTAAAGGGTCTTGATGCTTATTACGTAAAAAATAAAAATGTTCTTTCGGGACTTGATCTTGAGCTTGAAAAAAATGAAGCTGTCGGACTTATCGGTCTTAACGGCGCGGGAAAGACTACTCTTATAAAAACCCTTTCGGGACTTCACGGGGAATATTCCGCAGAAAGCATATCCTCATACGGAAAAAGCTGTGCGTTCAGATCGGAGAATTTCAAATATCTCCGTTATACAGTTTTTTCCGAGGACAATTCCTTTCAGTATTTTACCTTCAGGGAATATATATCCTATGTATTCGCCGCATATAAGACCGCTCTTCCCGATGTAAGCGGGCTTGTAAAGGGCTTTCACTTTGAAGAATATACCGACAGATTATTGAAGGATCTTTCAATGGGCAATCGTAGAAAGGTATATCTGATAACAGCCTTTGCTCTTAAGCCTGAGCTGTTGCTTCTTGATGAGCCTGTAAACGGTCTTGATTTTCAGAGTACGGAATATTTATACAGTCTTATATCGGATTACAGAAAATACGGTACGGTGTTGTTTTCTTCGCATATTCTGGAAAGCATTACCCTTACCTGTGACAAGGTCCTTGTGCTTGAACAGGGAAGGATCACACGTAAATTCACGGGAGATGAAATTGATCCCGAGGCAGTAAGAAAGGCGCTGAAGCTTGATGATGTTATTTAAGGCTTTTTCAAAGAAGCTTTTTGGTGCAGGCTATGAAGGCTTAAGAAAAAATATTTTGATCTGTATAGTTATATATTTCAGTCTGCATTTTGCGGAGTTTGATATAGCTATTGCTCCCGTTATAAAATATCTTATGACAGCAGCGGTTACAGCAGGCGTTATGAGATATGCACTTTCCGCAGATAATTCCGGGGAAATGCAGAATATGCTCATGCTGCCTTTTAAAAGGACAGATTTTGTATTTTCCTATATATCCGCACTGGGAGCATATACTGTTGTTACAAAGACATTTCTGCTTATGGCGGTCATGCTTGCCGTTTCGGAATGTACGGTCTATGAGCTTGTCTGCTGTGTGATATGTATGCTCTGCGGAATATTTTTCACGGCATTTGTCTACAGTCTGAAAAAGCATACATTTATGGGACTGCTTCTTACGGCAGCAGCAGTTTCTGCAATATTCATATTCGGAAAAAGCAGCGTCTTTATATACATTTCCGCTGCTGTACTTATGCTTTCCCTTATCGGACTTGGCTTTGCGGATCCATATTTATTCTGTGAGAAGAAGCGTTCCTCCGCTGCTTTCGGAAAAAGCGGCAGATATTCGGTTTTTGCATATCTTTTCAGATATATGACATCAAGCAAGAATTATATTGTAAATACCGTTGCCATGTGGGGTATTGCCTGTGTTCTTCCTCTGCTTTTTAAGGAAATGGGCAATAATGATATGATCTTTATGGGATTTGGTATTATTACGGTGAATACGCCTGTATGCATACTGCTTTCCTCTGACCCTTCTCTTGCAAGAGCCTGTGAGCTTATGCCATCGCAGAATAAAATGCTTTACATTCCTTATTGTATGTTTATTTTCCTCTGCAATATGATATCTACAGTGTTTTATCTTGCAGGCTGGCAGCTTATTATCGGCGGTATTACACAGAGTACGGTGATAATTGCCGTTATCTCTGCTTTTACGGCAGCTGTAATGTCGGTACTGCTGGAAAGATTTTTCCCTGTGAAAAATTATAAGACAGAAACAGACCTGTGGCATCACCCCAGAAAATATATCGTGCCTGCCGTTATTCTGCTTATTGGAGGTATATTATTTCTTAAATAAGTCTGTTCTGCGCCTTTGAAGGTTTCTTAAGGAAACGCTGATTAATGCCGTAGGCATCGTTTCAGACCCATGAAAATCCTTTGATGAATGGTCTTGAAACGATTTAATCAGCGGTTTCTTAAGGAAACGCTGATTAATGCCGTAGGCATCGTTTCAGACCCATGAAAATGCTTTGATGAATGGGTCTTGAAACGATTTAATCAGCGGTTCCTTAATGATCTTCAAAGGCTTTTTCTTTGTAGAAACTGACATATGCACTCTACTTTTTGCATAGAAAGTGGATATGGTATACATTGAGAATTTACAAAATGCCTGGAAATGCGAAAATATACTTGCCAATACCATTGTAAATATGCTATAATATAAAGTAATTTGGCAGAAAAGTTTTGTTTTCCGTCATTTTCAGAAAAAATGAAATGGGGTGTTAATATTAATATTATTTTCGATATAGGAATGGTCCTGGCGGATTTCAGATGGAGCGAATACTGTAAGGACAAGGGGATTTCCGAAGATATTGTAAAGCTTCTTGAGGAGCGTATGATCCTGAATCCTGTGTGGGACGAATTTGATCTGGCACTTATTCCGCCTGAGATACTTATTGATAAGCTGGAGGGAAGATTTCCCGAATGTAAGGCTGAATACAGAAAATTCTGGGAGGATATAACCGAACTGGTGCTGCCCTTTGATTATTCGGCAGACTGGATAAAGCGTCTTAAGGCACAGGGACACAGGGTATATCTGCTTTCCAATTATCCCGGCTTTATGTTTGAGATACATTCAAAAAGCTTCGGCTTTATGGACGATATCGACGGACGAGTGGTTTCCTATGAATATCATATCATGAAGCCTGACCCGATGATATACAATATCCTGCTTAAAAAGTATGACCTTAAAGCAGAGGAATGTGTTTTCCTTGATGACCGCAAGGTAAATACAGACGGAGCAGAAAAATGCGGTATACACGGAATATGGTTTAAGGATTATCAGTCGGCATCGGCTGAGCTTGATGCCTATATAAATAGTAGAAAGGATTGATTTTGGTTGAAAACATTGCGCGGTATCCATGTAAGTCATGACAAGGCTACACAGGACTGTGAAACAGCTGCCTTTCCTCTTCCCGAAAAGGTGATAATCCCTATGTCACAGCATATGGGAGCACCCTGTAAGGCTCTTGTGAAAAAGGGCGATACGGTAACGGTCGGTCAGAAGATAGGAGACACGGACGCATTCATGTCTGCACCTATCCATTCCTCCGTTTCGGGCGAAGTGGTTTCTGTTGAGGATTTTCTCAATTCCAACGGTTCTGTATGTCAGGCGGTACATATTAAAACAGACGGAGCACAGACGGTCTGTCCCGACATTAAGGCTCCCGAAATTTCCGATAAGCAGTCACTTATCGCAGCGGTAAGAGAAAGCGGACTCAGCGGTCTGGGCGGAGCAGGCTTCCCCACACATATCAAGCTGAATTATGACGCTGTAAAGACTCCCATTGATACACTTGTTATCAATGCGGCAGAGTGTGAACCCCATATCACCTCTGACTATCGTCAGCTTATAGAAGAGCCTACAGCAGTTATAGAGGGTATTTTAATGGTACAGAAGTATCTTGGTATCCCTCACTGCAAGCTTTGTATCGAGGCAAACAAGCCTAAGGCTATCGAGCTTATGAAGGAAAAGACAGCTTCTATCGAATCTATTGATATAGTTACTCTTCCTCAGCAGTACCCTCAGGGTGCTGAAAAGGTCATCGTATATTCAGCAACAGGCAGAATAATCGGTGAAGGCGAGCTTCCCTCAAATCAGGGCGTAATGGTAATGAACGTATCAACAGCTGCATTCATCAAGAAATACGCCGATACGGGAATGCCTCTGGTAAGCAAGAGAATAACCCTTGACGGAAGTGCCATGACTAAAAATCAGGGGAATTATATCGTTCCTATAGGTACTCCCATACAGAATCTTCTTGATTATACAGCTGCCGAAAATCCTCAGATGGTGCTTTACGGCGGACCTATGATGGGTATCACCTTATATGATACCATGCAGCCCGTGCTTAAGAATACAAATGCTATTCTTGCATTCAAAGAGGTAAAGCTTCCCAAAACAACCGACTGCATACGCTGCGGCACTTGTATCAGGACCTGTCCTCTTAATCTTATGCCCGTTTCCATTGAGGCGGCTTACAAGGCAAAGGACGTTGATGCTCTTAAGGAGCTTAAGGTAATGCTTTGCATGAACTGCGGATGCTGTACATACGCATGTCCCGCACATCGTAATCTTGCAGAGACAAATCAGCTGGCAAAGGGACTTATTCCTCGTCCTGCGCCTAAAAAGTAATGAATTGGAGGTCATAGCTTTGAAAGGATTGATAGTTGAGCCTTCGCCGCACAGAGCCGCACCGATAACTACACAGAAGGTAATGCTTCAGGTTATCATTGCACTTCTTCCCGCTGCGATCGCAGGCTGTGTTGTATTCGGCGTAAAGGCAGCGCTGGTGCTGGTCACTTGTATAGCCTCATCTGTGATATTTGAGGCGCTGTGCCGCAAAATAATGAAAAGAGAGCAGACAGTTTCCGATCTTTCGGCTGTTGTAACAGGTCTGCTTTTAGGTATGAATCTTACTTCCGAGATCCCTCTCTGGATGGCTGTTATAGGAAGCTTTGTGGCTATTGTTATCACAAAGCAGCTTTTCGGAGGAATCGGTCAGAACTTTGCCAATCCCGCTATCGTGGGACGTATCGTAATGATGTTTTCCTTTACCTCGGCAATGTCTACATGGGCAAAGCCTTACTGGTATAAGGAATCAGCAGATGTTATAACCGGAGCAACTCCCCTTGCTTCATCTGATGGTGTTGAATATATGGATCTGCTTATGGGCAGATGCGGCGGCTGTATCGGTGAAGTATGCGCACTGGGACTTATGATCGGCGGACTTTATCTTATCATAACAAAGATAATTTCTCCCGTAACTCCTCTTGCATTTATCGGTACTGTTGCTGTAATGACAGCCGTAACAGGCGGAGATGTTGTTTATCAGCTGCTTTCCGGCGGACTTATGATCGGTGCATTCTTTATGGCTACCGACTATGCAACAACACCTCTTACATCAAAGGGCAAGCTTATTTTCGGTATAGGCTGCGGACTTATCACCTTTGTTATCAGAAATTACGGAAACTATCCCGAGGGAGTTTCCTTCTCTATCCTGCTTATGAATCTGCTTACACCTTATATCGACAGGCTTACAAGAACAAAGCCTTTAGGTGCAAAGCCTGCTGTAAAGGAGGCTAAGTGATCATGAAAGAAAAAATTCTTCCCCCTATGGTGCTTATGCTTATCTGTGCGATCTGCTGCGGACTTCTGGTATTTGCATATAATCTTACTTATGTGGATACAACGGGAGTTATAACCGATAAGATGAATACAGCTCTTACAGAGATCTACGGTACAAGTGACGGCTTTGAAATGCTTAAGGACGAAAGCGGAAATGTTGTAAGCTACGAGGGTGTTACCTCTGTGCTTAAGGATGCAAACGGAAATGTTGCCTTTGAGATCACTGCAGACGGCTATAACAAGGGCGGTATCTATCTTCTTGTGGGCATGAATACAGACGGAACGGTAAAGGGAATGTCTATCATGACTATCGGAGAAACTCCCGGTCTGGGTACAAAGGTTCAGGATAAGGCTTTTCTGGATAAGTTCACAGGTGCGGCTTCACAGGCTGAAGCAGAGGCTGTTGACAATATCACAGGAGCGTCAAGATCCTCAAACGGCATAAAGGCGGCTGTTACAGCGGCTGTAAATGCATATAACGAAAACAAGGAGGCGATATTCGGTGAGTGATAATAAAAAATCGGCTATGTATGACCTTACCAAGGGTATCATAAAGGAAAATCCCACGCTGGTAACACTGCTGGGTATGTGTCCTACTCTTGCAGTTACTACACAGGCAAGCAACGGCATAGGAATGGGTCTTGCGACTACCTTTGTACTTGTCTGTTCAAATGTGGTTCTTTCGGCACTTAAGAAATTTATCCCTTCCGCTGTAAGACTTCCCAGCTTTATCGTTATTATTGCAAGCTTCGTTACTCTTATAGAATTTCTGATGAAGGGCTATCTCCCCGATCTTTATGACAGTCTGGGACTTTATCTTTCTCTTATCACAGTAAACTGTATCATTTTAGGACGTGCAGAGGCATTTGCTTCAAAGAATACAGTATTCCGTTCCGCTCTTGACGGTATCGGAATGGGTCTTGGCTTTACACTTGCACTTTTCCTTATGGGAAGCGTAAGAGAGATAATGGGAGCGGGTACATGGATGAATATAGCTATTCCCGCATTTTCACCCATGACAATTTTCATCATGCCGGCAGGCGGATTTTTCGTGCTTGGCGTAATAATCGCACTGGTAAACAAGCTTGCAAACAAGAAGCCTCCTCAGGAGCTTGGCTGCCACAGCTGTCCCAATGCGGCTCAGTGTGAGTCCTACAGAAAAGAGAAAGGAGAGTGTAAATAATGTCATCAACACTTCTGGTTATACTGTTGAATGCCATACTTTGCGACAACTATGTCCTTTCAAAGTTTATGGGAATATGCCCTTTTCTGGGTGTATCGAAAAAGCTTGACAGTGCTGCGGGAATGGGAGCGGCTGTTACCTTTGTAATGGTCTGTGCTACCTTATGTACATATCCGATCTATTACGGAATACTGGTTCCGATGGAGCTTACATATATGAAGACCATCGCCTTTATCCTTATTATTGCGCTGTTCGTTCAGCTTATAGAAATGATTCTCAAGAAGAAGATACCCTCCCTTTATAATTCACTTGGTGTATATCTTCCTCTTATCACAACGAACTGTGCCGTTCTCGGTGCGACTATCCTCAATATTGACAGCGAATTTACATTTATTGAATCAGTTGTCAATGCGCTTGGCGGCGGTCTGGGCTTTACTCTTTCACTTATCATATTCAGCGGAGTACGCTCAAGAGTCAATTCAGCCGACATACCCGAAACCTTCAAGGGAATCCCTGCAACACTTATTGCCGCATCTATCGTATCGGTAAGCTTCATGGGATTTTCGGGAATGTTTTCTTAATAAAGGAGGACGATGATTATGGAATATGTTCTTCCTGTACTGGTCTTTGCGGCACTTGGAGTTATTGCAGGAATAATGCTTACCGTTGCTTCAAAGGTGTTTGAGGTAAAGACCGATCCCAGAATTGATGAAATAAACGAAGTACTTCCACAGGTAAACTGCGGAAGCTGCGGATATTCGGGCTGCGGTGACTATGCAAAATCTATCGTTGAAAACGGCGCTCCCGTTAATATGTGCCGTCCCGGAGGTCCCGAATGTGCACAGAAGATAGCTGCACTTATGGGAGTTGATGCCGGAGGCGTTAATGCACAGATAGCTGTTGTAAGATGCAGCGGCGACTGTAATGCAACAGCTGTAAAGTATCAGTATCACGGTCAGCAGACCTGTCTTTCCGCAAACAAGTTCTATAACGGCTCAAAGGAATGTACACACGCCTGTCTCGGTTTCGGAGACTGTGCGGCAGTATGTCCCAACGGTGCAATATCTATAAAGGACGGTCTTGCAAGAGTTGACAGATCACAGTGTATCGGCTGCGGTCTTTGTGCAAAGGCGTGTCCCAACAATATTATTGTTATCAGGGATATTACCAAGCAGATAGATGTATGCTGTTCCTCTACCGAAATTGGTAAGGTGGTGCGCTCTGTCTGCAAGAAAGGCTGTATCGGCTGTAAGCTCTGCGAAAAGAAGTGTGAGCATGACGCTATTCATGTAGTGGATAATCTGGCACGTATTGACTATGATAAATGTGTTGTATGCGGCAAGTGTGCAGAAGCTTGTCCTGCAAAGGCAATCAGGAGATGCGGTCAGGAATATGAGGTTGCTAAGGCTTAAATAATTATTATAGGCTGTCGTATGTCCTTTGATGTACGGCAGCTTTTTTTTGTGAAATAATATTCACCTTGACATATTCCCTTATATATGATATAATTTATATAAGAAGAAAAGGAATATATTTGTTTTTTCTGATATAATATATGATAAGGAGTGATCTGCTGTGAAAAA
>JAFUOZ010000005.1 GCA_017481565.1 Oscillospiraceae bacterium
CCGGATTTGAACCGGGGGTCAGGGAGTTGCAGTCCCACGCCTTACCACTTGGCTATAGCGCCATTCTTGAATTAACAAGAAATTCTTGAATAAACAAGAATATGGAGCGGATTACGAGGCTCGAACTCGCTACCTCCACCTTGGCAAGGTGGCGCTCTACCAGATGAGCTAAATCCGCATAGACTTCAATAAAATATGATTTTAATGAAAATTAACGACCCGGAAGAGACTCGAACTCTCGACCTCCGCCGTGACAGGGCGGCGTTCTAACCAACTGAACTACCGGGCCAGATTCACTGATGATATCATCAGTGAAGTGGTGGGAACAATAGGGCTCGAACCTATGACCCTCTGCTTGTAAGGCAGATGCTCTCCCAGCTGAGCTATGCTCCCATTATTTGTCGTCCTATCTCCTGACGACTATTATATTATATACCATTAATTCCGATTTGTCAAGGGTTTTTTCAAATTTTTTTTGATTTTTTTGAAAAAAGTTTCTGAGGCACGGTTCTGCGTGGTTTGCAGCTCAAAAAAATTTTGATGATGACCGATTATTCCTTGAAAATGACCGTTCATTCCAAAAATATTTACTTTTTTTTCGGGGTATGGTATACTATATTCAAGGTGATGAAATGAAAATAAATTTTTTTATCGATAAAATATTTAAAGAACCTGAAATAAGAATATGCGGCAGTGAGCTTACCGAAGAGCTGAAAAGTGCGGCAGAGGATATCTCAGCTGCTCTTGGCGGCAGTATTGCGGCGTATGACGGAGCTGCGGCGGAAATTCTCCGTACAGGAGCTATAGTTACTGTATATTCCGAGGGCAAGCGTGTAATAGCACGTACCGCAGAAAAGACCTATGATCTGAAAATGCGTCTTTACGAAGCGGAGGTCATACTTGAAAAGCACGGCTTTGTGCGGATCTCAAATTCCGAAATGGTGAATATGAGAAAGATAATCCGACTTGATACAAGTATTTCAGGTACGATACATATTTACCTGAACGGCGGTATTGAGTCTTATGTTTCAAGACGGTATATAAAAAAGATCAAGGATACTGTTATAAGCTTTATGGAACAGGAGGGACAATGATGCTGAAAAAATATATGCAGCGTTTTGTATCGAGCATGGCATACGGAACGATGTTTTCATCGTTGATATGCACGGTGTCATCATATATATCATCACTGGCTAACCCGGGAGTGCCTGTTGCTGTATTCCCGAATTTTGCGGAGCTTTTTCCTCTGACGGAGACGGCGGCAATGGCTCAGATAGTTATGGCGGGGCTGGTAAGCGGAGCATTCGGCGGCGGCACGGTCATATTTGAAAATCCGCTGTGGGGCAATCTTAAGCAGGGCATACTTTATTTTCTTGCTACCGCAGTTATCTGGATTCCCGTTGCACTTCTGTGCTGGGGAGTTACAGAACACTCTGAGGCAAGAGTGATAGTTATCATAAGCATGATCATAACTTACATTGTGATGTGGATAATCAGATATTTTATCTGTAAGAAAAATATTGATGAAATAAATCTGACTCTCGAAAAAATGAGAAACCGAAAGAGTGCATAAATTAAAACGGAGGATATACCATGGAATATGCAATAGAAATCAAAAATCTCAGCAAAAGCTTCAGCAGCAAAAAGGCTGTTGACGATATCAGCTGCAAGATCGAAAAAGGACAGCTTTTTTCAATGCTGGGAGTAAACGGCGCAGGAAAGACTACTACGATAAGACTGATAACGGGACTTTCGAAGCCGACAGGCGGAGATGTTCTTGTATACGGAAAGAGCGTAAATTCACAGATGGAAGAGATCAAGCCGCTGCTCAATCTTTCGCCTCAGGAAAATGCGGCGGCAGGTGCGCTTACGGTATGGGAAAATCTTGTTTTCATGGCAAGGCTTTACGGATTTTCTAAGGCTGACGCTGAAAAACGAGCAAGGAAGCTTGTGGAGGATTTTTCCATGGAAAGCGAGCTTAATACTAAGGCAAAGACCCTTTCGGGCGGCTGGCAGAGAAGGCTCAGTATAGCAATGGCTCTGGTGACAGATCCTAAGATACTTTTCCTTGATGAGCCTACACTGGGACTTGATGTTCTTGCAAGGCGTGAGCTGTGGACGGTGATCCGCAGCTTGAAGGGAAAGGTCACTATCGTTCTGACTACTCATTACATGGAGGAAGCAGAGGCGCTTTCCGACAGGATAGCTGTTATGACAAAGGGTAAGATACGTGCGGAGGGTACTCTTGATGAGCTTTTATCAGCGACGGGAGCACCCAATCTTGAAGAAGCCTTTATAAAAATTGCCGAGGAGGATAAAAACAATGTCTGATAGAGTAATGATCTTTTCACAGCGTAATTTAAAGGAGCTTATGAGAGATCCTTTAAGCTATATTTTCTGCATAGGCTTTCCTGTTGTAATGCTTATTGTAATGACAGCAGTAAATGAGTCAATACCTCCTCAGGCTGGCATGACGGTATTTCAGATACAGAATTTATCGGGAGGAATAGCGGTATTCGGACTTTCCTTTGTAATGCTGTTCACCTGTATGACAGTATCAAAGGACAGAAGCGGTGCATTTCTCCGCCGTCTTTATGCGTCACCCTTAAAGGGAGCGGAGTATGTTTCGGGATATACGCTTCCTGTAATGGTGATAGCGGCTGTTCAGACTGTTATCACAGCTGCTGCATCGGTCGTTATCGGAATATTTCAGGATTACACCTTTGATTTCGTCGGACTTATCTGCGGAATGCTGATGCTGATACCTATTGCGGTAATGTTCATAGGATTAGGACTTTTATTCGGTACGATATTCAACGAAAAGGCTGCTCCCGGACTTTGTTCCATTATCATATCGCTTGCGGCATTTTTAGGCGGCGAGTGGATGGATATTGAAGCTATGGGCGGTACTATCAAGAAAATATGTGATATTCTGCCTTTTTATAACGGCGTAAAGGCAATGAGATTCTGTGTGGCAGGGGAGTTTTCGGAGGCTGTAACACCTCTTCTGATAACAGCAGTATATGCAGCTGCAGTGTTTGTACTTGCGGCAGTATGCTTCAGTAAAAAGATGAAAAGTGATATCAGATGATATGCGATAATAAATAAACACTGATGAAATTATTTTGTAATAAAGGTCAGGTCTTTACAGGGCTTGACCTTTATTTTTTTGAATATCTGATTTTTCTGCTTGACAAAGCATTATAAATGCTGTATAATATTGTTTAGTATCTAAACGATATTATGGAGGAATGTATGGAACAGGATATTTTTGAACACAGTCTGCGTCTGATAAATAAATACGGCAGAAAAACCGCAAAACCGTGCCGATATGGTACAGATGATCTGCTATATGCGGCGGAGGTTCATATGATAACCGCTATCGGTATACATGAAAATATAACAGTCACAGGGCTTGCGGAGCTTACGGGAATAACCAAGGGAGCAGTATCTCAGACACTTTCAAAGCTTTCGGATAAATCGCTCATAGAAAAGCATATATCGGAAAAACGCCGTACTGAAGTGAAAATATCTCTTACCGAAAAGGGCAGACAGATATTTCGGTATCATCAGGATATGCATAGTATCACCCGTGAAAAAATATATGCACAGCTTGATACCCTTGATGATAAGGCTATGGAAACTATCGTAAATATAATAAATGAATTGGATAATATGCTTGATGAACTGTAAAGGAGAATTTTTATGCGCTTCAACACCTTCGGAAATAAAACTGCTCCCGTTATTGTTATGCTGACAGGCTCATTCTGTCCCGCAAGGTCAATGGAATATCTGTACAGTGAGCTTAAAAGGGATTTTTATATAATAGCTCCCGATTATAACGGTCACTATAAGGAAAGCAAAAGCTTCACCACAAGACAGAAGGAGGCCGCCGAAATTGCGGAATATCTTGTCCGTGAGAAGATAAAATCGGTACGTCTTATATACGGTCAGTCTATGGGAGCGGAGATCTCGATAGAGCTTATCTCACAGCTTATAAAAAAGGGAGTGACCGTTGAAAATGCACTGCTTGACGGTGCGCCATGCATAAAGCTTTCAAAAGCATATAAAGCGCTTATGCTTTTCAAATTCAGGTCTATGATAAAAATGTTTAAAAACAAATCGGTTGATGAGGCTATGAATACAGGTATCATACGGGCATTTTATAAAAACGATTCGGAAACGATGCGTTCAATGATAGAGCCGTTAGCCGAAATTGCAGCCTTCATATCCGATGAAAGCATACGAAATGAGGTGGAATGCTGTTATACCTTTGATTTTCCGTCTCTTGATGAAAAAATGCAGAAAAATATGTACTTTTTCTATGACAGGGACGAAAAGGCATGCAGGACATGTCTTAAGGGCGTAAAAAAAGCATATCCCCATGCAGAATATATAATAAAAACAGGATATGGTCATCTGACCTATTCTCAGAAATGCAAGGATAAATATCTTGGTCTGATAAAGAAAATATGCAAGGTGAAATAAAAAAAGCAGCACTTCAGGATAATTTTTGAAGTGCTGCTTTTTTATCAGCCGATAAGCTTTTGGTTTATGGCGTTAAGCTTCTTTTTCCATGAAAAATACTGTATTACCCATACAAAGACAAAGCTTGCCGCAAATATTCCGATGTAGCCGAGTACACCCGATACAGAATGTTCCATCCAGTTTGTAAAATATGCAACAGGGAGCAGAAATACTGCATATATAGCAAAGCATATACCAGACTGTGCGGCTATGCTGAGGTTATCGCTTTCCCATATTACCGACGCTGCCGAATATCCGCTTCCCATAACTGCACAGAGAAGTGTCTGTATTGCCGCTGCCGCAGCTTCATTTCCGATCAGCTCCGTAAATTCGGGAGTACATATAATAAACTGTCCGTTTCCGCTCATCAGCGAAATAAGAACACATATCATCTGACCTATTGCTATACCGATAAAAAATCCCATAACCGCTCTTTTTATTATTTTATTTTTCATAACAACACCTCATACGCCTAATTTTTTCTTTATTTTCGAAACATATCTTCTCGATGCGTAGGTAACTGCGGAATCAGCCATTGAAACGCATATTGTACCCGTAAAGCTCATATCAAAGCTTTTTACCTTTTTCAGATTGATTATTTCAGAGTTTGATATCCTGACAAATACGGAGCTGTCAAGCTGTTCTTCCATTTCGTACAATCGCTGTCTGAGATAATATTCTCCGTCCTCTGTCACTGCTATGACCCTGCCGCTGTTTGAATATATCCTTATTATTTCGTCCTGTTCAAGTATTTTAAGTATATTGTCCCTGAATCCCGAAATAAACTGCGGCGATCTTTCCGAAAGCTTTTCCGTAATCGTATTTATCTCCTCTGTGACCTTTTCGGTAAGAATTATTATCTTCGGGATCTTATATTGCGGATCGAGCTTTATCTCTATCTCCATTATCTCACCTCCTGTTGCCTTTATTATATACTCATATTGCAAGAATTACAACAATTTTTCGATAATCGGTCGTTTTCAGACTATGATCGGTATTGTAAGGGTATAGTGCGGAGATCTGAGCGGCAGTTCAATAACTTTCAGCTTGTTTCAGGCTGCTGATTTTGTAATATATTATAAAATCCGAATTTTCTCTTGACAACTGTTTCTAAATAGTATATAATATCATTAGCAAAGAAGTTACTTTAAAGAAAATTGGAGGTATGCTATGAACGGTACGTCACAGAGAAGCACTATGCAGAAGGGGATCGTATTTGATACAGTGACAAAAATGCGCTGTCACCCTACAGCAGATATGGTCTATGAAAAAATACATACGGAATATCCTACCATAAGCAAGGCAACGGTTTACCGTATACTCAAGCAGCTTGCTGCAGCGGGGGAGATACTTAAGATACCCGTCCCTGACGGTGCAGACTGCTATGATTTCAATATCAGTCCTCATTATCATATAAAGTGTACGGACTGCGGAGCGGTGGGGGATATTTTCTTAAAGGCAGACCCTCAGCTTGAGGCGGCAGATACCTGCGGCTATAAGGTCACAGGCTGTACTGTAATATTTGAAGGAAAATGCGGAACTTGCAGAGGAGATTTATAAATGAACATATCACATTCGGAAAAAGCCTTTGAGCTTTTCAACAGCGGATATAACTGCTCACAGGCAGTTTTCGGAGCATTTGCCGATGATCTTGGAGTAGATACGGAAACAGCAATGAAGCTTGCTTCTTCATTCGGCGGAGGAATGGGCAGAATGAGAGAGGTATGCGGCGCAGTAAGCGGAATGTTTATGGCAGCAGGTGTTCTTTTCGGTTATTCCGACCCTGAGGACCGTACCGCTAAAACGGAGCATTATAAGCGTATACAGGAGCTTGCAGCCGAATTCAGAAAGGAAAACGGTTCTATTATATGCCGTGAGCTTCTTGGTCTGAATGTAAAGACGGACAGCTATATCCCTGAGGAAAGGACAGAGCAGTATTATAAAAAGCGTCCCTGCGGCGAGCTTGTTCGCATGGCGGCACAGATACTTGATAATTATATCAATAAGAATAATAACGGAGATGAAACACATGAATAAAATAGCCGAATTCAAAAAGGTAAGCCGTGAGCAGTTTGAGTCCGCGGTAAAGGATAATGAACTTTTCAGCGGATATTCCGCCGTATATGATGATATAAAGCTGCCGAAAAGAGCAACAGTAGGCTCGGCAGGTTATGATTTTTACTCCCCCTTTGACATTTCACTTAAGCCGGGAGAAACGGCACTTGTTCCCACAGGTATCCGCAGCCGCATAGATAACGGCTGGGTGCTTGCCATATTCCCCAGAAGCGGTCTTGGCTTTAAATTCAGGGTACAGCTTGACAATACCGTGGGTATCATAGACAGTGATTATTACGGCTCATCAAATGAGGGGCATATCATGATCAAGATCACCAATGACGGCAAAAACGGAAAGGAAGCTGTTATCAAGGCAGGTCAGGGCTTTGCACAGGGGATTTTCCTCCCATTCGGAATAACCGTTGATGATGATACGGCAGAAATAAGAGACGGCGGCTTCGGCAGCACAACTGTGTGATCATGGAATTATTGGTTAAAAATATACATAAGCTCCATACTACCGAGCTTGGACAGGAACGTATCAGAAAAAATCTGTCTCTTGATGTGATCGATACGGCAGCATGGTGCAGGGAGCGGATAACCGATAAAAATGCAGTCATTGAGCGTAAGGGCAAGAATTACTATATAACCGTTGACGGCTGTATAATTACGGTAAATGCTCATAGCTATACAATTATAACCGCACATAAAATATAAAGCATAAGCACAGCTGTAAGAAGGAAAACAGCTGTGCTTATGCTTTTTTTATTTTGGGAAATGGGATAGGCTTCGATGATTCATGCTGTCAGCATTTTAAGGGGAAAGCTATTCGGAATATATTGAGAAGTGATCAGAAGTTTTCCTTGATAGTCTCATTGAGAGTATCAAGTTCATTCTGAACAGCTGCACTGATCTCATCTCGTGTAACTGCCCAGTCCTTTCCGTTGTAGGAAGCGTCCTTGATAGGATTGTGTACTATATTATATATATCGGAGGAGGTACCTGCATAAAAATCAATAACGGGATTTTCATTTGTAAGCTCCTTTGTTGTGTGCCACATATCGATCATTTCATCTGTCCAGCCGTAATCCTCACGGTACTGTTTTTCGGCGATCTCCTGTGTCTTTTCATCACCCACAGCCATAAGCTTGCACTTCATGAATGCAGCTGCGCCTTCGGGATTTGAAGCATTCTTACAGAGTGCATAAGCATCAACACCTGAGGGCAGATAATAATTATCTGCTTCAGGATCTTTGGGCATTGGTACGAACATGATCTCGCCCTCAGCGCCGAATTTGGAAAGATCGGCTTCGTAAAGAGCCCATACGCCGCAGGGATAGAAGAGCGTTGTTCCCTCTGAAATTCGCTGAGGCTGTTCTACCCAGCCGTATTCTGCTTTGGGCAGAGGAAGATTCATTTTATTCATATCAAGCATGAAATTTTCCGCACGTTCCATATCTGCACTTAAAAGATTGCTTGTAACAACACCGTCCTTTACGTCAATAACAGGACTTCCTGTTGTAAGAAGCAGATTTGTTTCAAACCACCAGCCGTCAAAGGCATACTGATTATTATCCGGATCGGAAAATTCAACGCACATATCCTTGAATGTATTCCAGTTCCAGTTACCCTCTGCAAGAAGCTCCGCAGGATCGTCAAGACCGTTTTCCTCTATGGTCTTTTTATTGTATATGCATACGCAGCCTGCGTCTGTTGCAACAACTGCCACGTAGTGCTTTCCGCCCAGGCTGTGAGCATCTGAAAGCTTCTTTGCACCCTCTGTCCACAGATCGCTGTCAAAATCAAGATAATCATCAAATGGGTCGAACATTCCCGAAACCGCTTTACCGGGGAAGGTATCAAGATCTGCTGCAGGGAAAAGGTCGGGAGATGTTCCGCCGAGCACCAGTGTGGAAAGGTCGTTGAAGCGGTTTTCATATGTAGTGGGGATATATTCGATATTTCCGCCGTATTTTGTTTCAAAAAGTTCAAGCTCGGTGGATTTGGGTTTGCCGTTTGCAGGATTAAGGTCCCAGAAGGAAAGCCATTTTACTGTACCGTTTTCAAGCTTTTCATCATCTCCGATATCCATTTCGGCGATAACAGCCTGATCCTCTTCATCAAGCTCCTTGGGAGGCGTGGCCTCAGTGGTCTGTGAGGTCTCGGGTGCCTGAGTAGCTTTGACGGTTGTTTCTTCGGTATCTGTATTGCTGCCGCAGGCTGTTAAAGTGTTCATAAGTGTTAAAGCTGAGATGAAAGAGATGATTTTTTTTAGGTTTTTCATAGTAACTTCTCCTTGTTTTTTATTTGAGGTTTTATCTTCTGATATTAATTTACCATAATTATGCGGCAGGAAATATAATCTAATTGCTTTTTTTGTTATTAATTTACTGTGATTTTAGTCTGTAAAAAATAAGGATTTGTTACAAATTTCTGAGAAAATAAAAATCTTTATAAAAAATCCTTGTAAATAGGAATATAATATGGTATAATCATATAAAGTATACATTGGAAGTGATTTAACATGATTGACGGACATAAGATCGTTGCGTTATGCATATCAAGAATAAATGACGATTCCTGCCATGAATTTGTTACTCAGTTGAACAGACTGCTGAAAATGGTCGGTTGCCGCCTTTTTGTATATGCTACCTGTTCCGATCTTTTCTGGATGAATCCCAGTGAAGTCGGCGAAAGCTTTATCTTTGATCTTATAGATTATGATGTGACCGACGCTGTTATTATTTTTGAAGAAAGAATAAAGGATAAGGTCAGCGTTGATAAGATAATGGAAAATTCAAGGAAAAGGAATATCCCTGTTATTACTATCGGCGAAAAATTTGAGGGCTGTTTCAATGTACAGTTCGATTATGAAAAGGGCTTTGAATCGGTGGTGCGTCATGTTATCGAGGAACATGGTATAAAGGACCTGCACATGATAGGCGGAATAAAGGGAAATGAATTTTCCGAACACCGTATCGATGTTTTCAAGGGCGTTATAAGTGAATATAACATTCCCTTTGATGACAGTATGATAAGCTACGGTGATTTCTGGTCGGGACCTACCGAAGAAGCCATGCAGAAGCTTATTGATGAAAAACGCCTGCCCCGAGCTATTGTATGCGCAAACGATACTATGGCGATAACGGTGTGCAATGTGCTGAGACGTCATGATATCAGAGTTCCCGAGGATATTATCGTAACAGGCTTTGACGGTATTAATGATATAGAATTTTCTATGCCTAAGGTGACCTCCTGCAAGTGTCATTACAAGGATCTTGCCGCAAAATGTACGGAAATGATACAGAAGAGTACCGGCGGAGTTCAGGTGGAACGTCATGCTATGATCGTTCCCAGAATAGTCCGCCATGAATCCTGCGGCTGTGTAAGCAAGCATGATATAAGCGCAGCGGAATATCTGGTTGATATAAATGACCGTTTTTACCGTTATCAGCAGGAAAACCGTACCTTTACCGATATTACCGCAAAGATACAGACCTGCGATAATCTGGAGGATGTGGCACAGGCACTTTCCGATCCTGTTATTTATGATATATGTATCATTCTCAATAAGGAATGTACAGATGAAAGCATAAATCCCCTTACCATGCAGAATGCAAAGTCTTTCAGCGATGAGATGATAG
>JAFUOZ010000046.1 GCA_017481565.1 Oscillospiraceae bacterium
ATCATGGGTCTTCCGCTGCCATCTGCGGTCACGAGAGCTATTGATATTCTGAAAAATAAGGGGGAAGATAAATTTGAGCAAAACAAATAACGGTCTTGTTGAGTACGCAAAGGCACAGCTTGGGCTGCCTTATTGGTACGGTACTTTCGGAAATACAGCCGATGAACATCTTTACAAGTACAAGAAAAAGCAGTATCCGCAGTATTACAGGGCATGGAATGATTTTTCGTCACAGTACGGCAGAAGAGTACATGACTGTGTGGGACTTGTCAAGGGTTATTTATGGTCTGAAAGTGCTGTATCTGCGCCCAAATATAATGTTAATCAGGACGTTTCCGCTGACGGTATGAGATACAAATGCAAGGAAAGGGGCAGTATTGAAACTATGCCCGATATTCCGGGTGTGCTTGTATTTTCATCGGGTCATGTGGGAGTATATATCGGCGGCGGTTATGTCATTGAAGCGAGAGGGCATGAATACGGTGTTGTGAAAACCAAACTTAAAAATCGTCCTTGGAAATGGTGGGGTAAATGTCCTTATATTGATTATGAGGACGGTACAAAAAAGTACAGGCTTACCGTTAAAAACGGTACATGGAATGTGCGCTCAGGTGTGGGTACTGCCTACGGTATCGTCTCTGTAGTAAAGGGCGGACAGGAATTTTCATCCTCAAAGACCGCAGGCGGCTGGTATTATATCGACAGTATCGGCGGCTGGATATCGGGGAAGGGAGTTTCGGTCAGATAAGCATTAAAATAGTATAAAAATGCAGTTTCAGCGCCGTTTTAAGGGCGGCGCTGAAGCTTAATATATAAAAAAACGGAGGTAATTTATATGAAGTCATTTATTCCATGGGTAGGCGGCAAAACACTGCTTGCAAAGAAGATCATCGGAGAATTTCCCGAGACATTCGGACGTTACATTGAGGTATTCGGAGGAGGCGGCTCGGTGCTGTTTGCTTCGGATAAGCATGCTAAAATTGAGGTCTACAATGATTTTAATTCAGATCTTGTAAATCTGTTCCGCTGTCTTAAATACCACAGAAGTGAGCTGGAGCGTGAGATCGACGGATATATCAATGCACGTGAGGTGTTTTTCGAGCTTAAAGAAAGAATAAAATGCACAGGCTTCACCGATATTCAGAGAGCAGCTATGTTTTACTGCCCCATTAAAATTTCTTACGGCTCAAAGCTTGATACATACGGCTGTTCCAATAAATCGCTTGACACTGACAGATTTTCAGAGGTGTCTGAACGTCTTAAAAGGGTGAATATTGAGCATAAGGATTTTGAGGAGCTTATAAAGCAGTATGATCGTCCCGACGCTCTCTTTTACTGCGATCCGCCCTATCATACCACAGAGGGATTTTATTCCGTGAAGTTTACCGAAGCCGATCACTATCGCCTGCGTGATACCCTTTACGGTATAAAGGGGCGTTTTGTGCTGTCCTACAATGATGATGAATTTGTGAGGGAGCTTTACAAGGACTGCATGATCATTGCCGCAGAACGTCAGAATAATCTGGGTTCGGGCGTATTTAAAGAGGTTATAATTAAAAATTACTGAGCCTTCGGGTGATATTTTTTTTAGAGTACAAATAACAAAATCCGTTATTTGCAGTTTAACAAAGATACCATGCGGAGGTTTTTTTTATGGTCAGAATCAATTTAGACAGGCTTCTTGCCGAAAGACACATGACACAGTCGGAGCTTGCAGCTCTTACGGGCATCAGACCCTCTACTATATGCGATATGTTCAATAACAATGCGGCTTTTATCAAGCTTGACAATATGGATAAGATCTGTGCGGCTTTACAGTGTGATGCGGCTGAGCTTGTCAGCTTTATTTCTTCGGAGCAATAAACAAAACGGCTCTTGTAATGTCCAAGACATTAAACAAGAGCCGTTTTTTACGTTTTATTAAGTATATCAGCTGTGTTCAGTAAAAGCTTAACAAGCTCTTTTTTTCTGTTTTCAAACTTTTGATTTTCAATTTTGTATTCCAAAAGTTCTACCACATAATCAGGAGGGGTACGATCTCCCCTTACCCATGAATTAAGCGTGGCGTAAGGTATATGAAATTTTTCAGCGAATTGTATCTGAGACAACTCCGCTTTAGCAATAAGTTTTTTTATTTTGTTCATCATTTCCCTTTCATGGCGGCTCTCTGACAGCCACCTATTAGTTAGAATATTCTGCTGATATAGTACTTTTTGCCTTCGTCTTCTTCGTCGATGTATATCTCCCAGTCGAGAACAGGCTTGCCAGTTGCTACCATGTTGCGTACGGCTTCTTTATCCTCTTCATCGAAAAAAAGTTCTTCAATGTACGAATCAAGATGCTCTTCAAAATCGGAATAAACGGTTGTTCCTTCGCTTATCCATTTTTTAGCTTTCTTTTCGGAAATCTTATACATTTTCATAAGCACTTCGTAATTGTTCATCATAATATACCTCTTTCTGCTCTGCCGAGCTTTTTATTTTTTTGGGGTGTTTCCCTTTCCTTGATTATAGTGTATCATACAATGTATGAATTGTCAAGTGTTTTTTTATACATTGTATGAATTTGTGTGAATACACAAATAACAATCATAAAATTGTGCATATACAACAATAACCCCTATCTAATTAAAGATAGGAGCTACTGACGCAAAATTGAAAGAAGGTGTTCATATGAACAAGAGTTCGCCAACTGCGCCAACAGCGGGCAAAAAAAGAAAGAGGTAAGAAAAAAATAAAAAACGGAGGTAATTTATATGAAGTCAACTCTGCTTGCAAAGAGAATTATAGGAGAATTTCCTGAGACATTCGGACGTTACATTGAGGTGTTTGGCGGCGGCGGCTCGGTGCTGTTCGCCGCTGACAAGCACGCTAAAATTGAGGTCTACAACGATTTAATTCGGATCTTGTGAATCTGTTCCGATGCCTTAAATATCACTAGTTGCTAACCGACAAGACTCTCCCGAAAAGATTGTGCAATGATCGTCTTGCTATCCTCGGCGAACAGAGTTATACTGTGACACACAGTAAGAAACACAGTATTTTCAAGGAGGAAAATAAAGATGAAAACACAGAATTTCGGCGTAGAAATTGAGCTGACAGGCATTACAAGAAAAAATGCGGCAAGGGTTATCGCAGAGTATTTCGGTACAGAGCAGGGATATATCGGCACTCATTACGATACATACACAGCCCTTGACCGCAAAGGCAGAACATGGAAGGTAATGTCCGATGGAAGCATAAATACCGAAGGAAAAGACAGAAGCTATGCCTCAGAAATTGTAACACCGATTTTACAGTATGAGGATATAGAAGATATTCAGGAGATACTCAGACAGCTCAGGCACGCAGGAGCCAAAGCGAACAGCTCCTGCGGAATACATATCCATGTGGGAGCCGAAAGGCACACACCTAAAACGCTCAGAAACCTTGTGAACATCATGGCGGCAAAGCAGGAGCTGATCTACAAAGCGCTTGATATTGTTCCTTCCAGAGCTGCAAGATTCTGCCGAAAGCTTAAACCGGATTTTATAGAGAATATCAATACTTCAAAACCGAAAACAGCAGACGGTTTTGCAGATATATGGTACAGCGGATACAGCGGAAGCCGCACAGCGCACTACAACAGCAGCCGATATCACGGGTTGAATCTGCACTCCGTATTTACAAAGGGAACGGTTGAGTTCAGACTTTTCAACAGCACTACACACGCAGGCAAGCTTAAAGCATACATACAGTTTTGTCTTGCGGTAAACAATCAGGCGCTTGTTCAGAAATACGCTTCTCCTGCGCCTACCGTTACCGATAATGAGTGTTATACATTCAGAACGTGGCTTCTTCGCCTCGGAATGATCGGCGATGAATTTAAGACCGCAAGGCTCCACCTTCTTTCAAACCTTGACGGAGATATAGCCTGGAGACACGCTTCATAACAATAAATAAGGGTGCGGACCGAAAGGAACGCACCCGAAGGAAAGGATTTTTACTATGAAAAAGAGGATATATTTTGCTTACGGAAGCAATCTTAATCATGCTCAGATGGCACGGCGCTGTCCCGATGCAGAGTTTATGGGAACGGGTTATATTGAGGACTATACCCTTGTTTTCAAGGGTATGCATAAGGGCGTGGCTGATATTATACCATGTCCCAAAAGCCGTGTTCCTGTGGGCGTGTGGCGCATTTCCTGCGCCGATGAGCGCAGTCTTGATATATATGAGGGGTATCCTACACTTTACGGCAAACGCAAAATATATGCCGATTTCGGTGGCGATAAGCTTTGTGGCATGGTGTATATTATGGCTCGGGATTATCCTCTTAAAATGCCTTTTGAAGACTATTTTAATACGATTTTAGACGGGTATCTCGACTGCGGAATTGATACTGAATACTTCTTTGAATTTGTGAAAAATACTGCTGATAATGTTTCTTTGTGATAATTTTTCTTTCAATAATATTTGTTTTTTACTGTAATAAAAAAATCCCGTCTTTAATTGCTTTTCGGCAATTTAGGCGGGATTTTTTGTGTTTTGCGTGGCAGTTTTTTGCGTTTTGCGCGGCAAGCTACAGTATTTTTGCGGCGTATCCCGTTGAAAAGAATATGCCTCTTAATTTCCTTCAGGAAGTTATTGCTACATTCGTATTTCTGTTCTTAGTATTCATCGGCATTGCAGGCGTTACAGCAACAACGGCGGACAATCAGTCACTGGTGATCGGCGCTGTCGGTTTTGCGGCAGTTGCATTTATGGCGCTTACTTTCAACAGCACCGGATTCAGCATGAATGCAATGAGATCTGTATTCAGCAGTATATGGTTTACAATACTCCCCATTCCCAATAAGGGCGAGAAGGTTGACTGGGGATATCAGATAATCGTTAATTTCATCGGTTCATCTATCGGCGGCATACTTGCTGTTATTGCAACAAGCGTTGTAAAGAGTATGCTTTAATAGATAATACATAAGAATATCCAAACAAGTAAAGGGAGCCTGTCTGCAAACAAAGCGGACAGGCTCCCTCAGCATTTATAATAACAAATCATAAGCAATAACACAATATAAAAGTTTCGCTCAAGCCTTTACAAAGGCTTGCGGGTGTCCAGAGGGCAGCGCCCTTTGGTCGTGCTCCGCAGAGCACGAAATCCCCTTTAGCACATAACAAATATAAGTCGTAAACGGACAAGAAAAGAATGAAAAGCTTCCATAAAATCCGCCCATTCAAGAAAAACTAACAGTACGCTTTTTACAAAAAGCTACGAAAAAACAACTTAAAGTTATTCATTAGGGGCGGATTTTGCAATAAACAGCGGAGCGCATTTATTGCACGAGCCGATAGGCTCGCCCCGTCGGTAAATCTACGGTTGCAAAATAAACGGACAGATAATAAACAGCAAACAAAAGCTTGTCAGATATATGGATAAGCTTATATAATATCCATGCGAAACAAATATAACGATAACAACTAACAAAATGTATATTAAAAGCTTTTCCGCTTAGTTTGCCACCTTTGATTTACAACGGGCGACAAAGGGGCGCTGCCCCCTGTCCGCAGACTACAGACCCCCGCAAGCCTTTACAAAGGCTTGAGCGAAATTTTAAATCGTGCTACTTTCTATGATTTTTACCTGCTATTGTAATTATTACGTTTTGTTAAAAAATGCTTAAACCCTCTTGTAGAACAAAAACAAATGTGATATAATATAAAAGAACATTTGTGCATTATTAATCAGAAGGAGAATCGTCATGCATCTTCAGGAAAAAACTATTGATTCAAAAGAAATATATAACGGAAAAATCATAAAGGTATATTCCGATACCGTTGAACTGGAGAACGGCTCGACCGCTCCAAGAGAACTGGTCGTTCATTCGGGCGGCGTGTGCGTTGTCCCTCTTACCGAGGATATGCAGATTTATCTGGTGAAACAGTTCCGCTACCCGTTCAAAACTGCTCTCCTTGAGGTTCCTGCGGGTAAGGTGGAAATCGGTGAAATACGCCCTGCCGCTATCCTCCGTGAGCTTAAGGAGGAGATCGGTGCAACCTGCAGAACACTGGAATGTCTCGGCAAATGCTATCCTACCGTCGCTTATGATTCGGAGATCATTGATATATATATGGCAACAGGTCTTGAATTTGACGGTCAGAAGCTGGACGAGGGAGAATTTCTCGATGTAGTTAAAATGCCCCTTGAAAAAGCGGTGGAAATGGTCATGAACGGTGAGATCCGTGACGCAAAAACTCAGATCGCTATCCTTAAGGCTGATAAGATAGTTTCGGGATATTACGGAAAATTTGAATATAACCTTAATGTATAAAGAAAAAAGCGTCCGCTTTTTGCGGACGCCCAATCACATGGTTGATTTTTTAGCAGATGTATATACCGTGACCTAACACGGCGTGGTCCTGATTAAAGACCTGCTCTCTCAGCCTCTTCCTCAGCCTGCATCTGCTCGATGTGGCGTGTGTAAGCCTCAAGAATCTGAGCTTCGATCATCTGTCTTGCCTCGGGAGAAATGGGATGAACGATATCTCTGAAAATACCGTTTTCGTCCTTTCTGCTGGGCATAGCCACGAAAAGTCTTTCATCGCCCTGAACTACCTTGATGTCATGTACGGCAAGCATATTATCCAATGTGATGGAGATTACCGCACGAAGACGTCCTTCAGTGATGATCTTTCTGATTTTGATGTCTGTGATTGTCATTTTTTTCGTCCTCCTGTTTTTTTACCCGTGCTGATAGCACTATACTAAAGATTACCGGGAGCAGCTGCTCCCACGGGAAAATGCAGCGACATATCCTGCATAATACCCAATAAATAACATAAAATATTTTGTATAACTTAATGTTCCAAAATATATGTCATTTACTATATTCTATTATATATGTTCTTGCTGAAAAATACCTTAAACTTCTGCAATTTATTTATTAATTATCCGTAAATTATATTGCACAAATTATGAACTTAAAACACTTGCTTTTTTATGCAAAAACAATAACAACATTTTATATGAATTTTAGGAGGCTTTCATAATGATTACAAATACAGCTGATATGAATATTCTTGACGGTAAAAAGCATATCCACTTTATAGGTATAGGCGGTTCGGGTATGTACCCTCTGGCACAGATACTTCATTCAAAGGGTTATTTTCTGACAGGCTCGGACAATAACGAAACAGACACCCTCAAGGCTGTACGCAGCATGGGAATAAATGTGTGCCCATTGGGTCAGCGTGCCGAAAATATCCAAGGTGCAGACCTTATCGTTCATACGGCTGCTATCATGGCGGATAACCCTGAGCTTATGGCTGCCCGTGCAAGCGGCGTTCCCGTTCTGGAGCGTTCTGAGCTGCTGGGCATTATCACAGGCTGGTTTGACAACGCTATATGCGTAAGCGGTACACACGGAAAAACTACCGCTACTTCCATGATAACTCAGATCATGGTCATGGCTCAGATGGATATCACCGCATACATCGGAGGAAAGCTCCCTCTTATCCACGGAAGCGGCAGAGTGGGAAGCTCTGATGTTATGGTGTGCGAATCCTGCGAATTCGTTGATACATTTTTAAAGCTTTATCCCGATATTTCCGTGATACTCAACATTGATGCCGATCATCTGGATTATTTCAAGACTCTTGATAATATTATAAGGTCATTCAGAAAATTTGCCGAAAATACCACAAAAACTCTTATCGTCAACGGCAGCGACGAAAATTCCATGAAGGCTGTTGAAGGTATCCACAAGCAGCTTATTACCTTCGGCTGGGATAATTCATGTATGTGGTACCCCGAAAATATTACTAAGCAGGGCGGTATGCATACGGAATTTAATCTGATGCATGAGGGAAAATTCTATACTCATATAACACTGAATGTTCCGGGACAGCACAATATCCTGAATGCCTGCGCCGCTGCTGCCGCTGCCGATCATTCGGGAGTATCTGCCGAGGATATCGCAAAGGGTCTGGAGGCTTTCACAGGCGCTCAGAGACGCTTTGAAAAATACGGCGAGGTAAACGGTATTACCGTTGTTGACGACTATGCTCATCACCCTGCAGAGCTTTCTGTGACCCTCAATGCAGCTATGGAAATGGGATATAACACCGTATGGGCGCTTTTTCAGCCCTTTACCTTCTCACGTACCGAGCTGCTTATGGACGATTTCGCCGAAGCGCTTTCTATCCCCGATAAATGCGTGCTTACTTCGATCATGGGCGGAAGGGAAAAGAATGTCAACGATATTCATACGGCTCAGCTGGCGGCTAAGATAGACGGTGCTGTCTATTTTGATGAGGAGGAGCATGATAAGAACTTTGAGCTTGTTACAGATCATATCTGCGAACACGCACAGAAGGGAGATATCGTTATAACTCTTGGCTGCGGTGATGTGAACAAGGCGGCGAGAATGCTTCTTGATAAGCTGGGAAATAAATACGGAAAGTAATTACTCTTACAGATATAACTCGTTGTATATAATATACAAATTGCAATATATATCATAATAATACAAACGGTAAAGAAAGGAATGATCATCGTGAAGGAAATGGAAAAGAAGGTATATGATTATATACTTGAACGCATGGAGGACGGTATCCCCCCTTCAATAAGAGAAATATGCGCCGCTCTGGGCATAAAGTCTACATCAACGGCGGCAAGATATGTAAATGCACTGGTCGATGAGGGGCTGCTTGAAAAAATGGACGGCAGAAACCGTGCTATCAAGCTTGCGGGAAAAAGCGGAGTTCGTATCCCCTTAGTCGGTACTATTACGGCAGGTCAGCCTATTACAGCAGTTGAGGAGATCACCGATTATATAAACTTTCACCCCGAAAAGCACTACAGCGGCAAGCTTTTTGCACTTAATGTAATCGGTACAAGTATGATAAATGCAGGTATTCTGGATAAGGATATCGTAGTTATCGAACAGTGCGATACCGTGAGAAACGGCGAGATCGCCGCTGTTATGACGGCAGAGGGCGAGGCTACAATAAAGCGTTTCTACAAGGAACAGGGGCATTACCGTCTGCAGCCCGAAAATGATGAAATGGATCCTATAATTGTCGATGAATGCAGCATAATCGGCAGAGTTGTTGCGGTAATAAGATATCTGTGATGCAGTACTTTAATTATCCCGATGACAAACGCTTCCGTCCTGTAGGCATACACGAGGGCATACAAATACGGAAAGTATTCTCGAATACGGCATGGATGCTGATCTGCTGCGAAATTATGATCAATATAATTGCTATATGCCTGTACTTGATAATGTCCTTCGGTTTCGGCTACGAGAACCGTTATGACACTGACGGAAATATGATAATCACTCCTCAGCTTGTGATATACGGTATGGTATCGGTGACTATCAGTCTGATACTGATGTCGCTTATAGTCTGCGAATTACAGAAAAAGCGGCTGAGAGATATTCTGGGTATGAAAAATGTTACCCTGCACGGTGTACTGCTGACAGTGTTCATATCACTGGGTGCGGCTCAGATATCCTACATAATATCTATGGTAAGTTCATCTGTTATTTATATGGCAGGATATGAATATGACCCGGGAATCGCCGAAGCGGATACAACGGCAGGATGGGTCATGGATATAATATCAAGCGTTATTCTTGCCCCTGTTTTTGAGGAATTATTCTACAGAGGGGTCATAATGAGAAGTCTTACAAGAGTAAGCAAGCGCTTTGCTATTTTTGTATCGGCTGTAATATTCGGACTGGTACACGGAAATCCTTATCAGTTCATGCTTGGCTTTATCTGCGGCGTGATATTTGCCTATGCGGATATTAAGATGAATTCAATAATCCCGTCGATAATTGCTCACATTGCAGTCAATGCGCATACCTACATAGGATATTCATACGCTCATCTTCCCGTCGAAACTCAAAATCTTCTGGAATTCGGAATAATGGTATTTTTCATAGTCTCGGGAGTAATTGCAGTTATCATCGGACTGAAAAAATACGGCTTTGAAATGCCCGAATATAACGAATACCACAAAAAACGTACACTGCCGATACTTATAAAATCCGTTCCTGCGTGGATATATCTGGTCTATGCAGTAGGCTCGGTATTCGGCTCGCTTACGCCTATAGAATAAATAAAGATAGAAAAAGGAAAAACAGCAAAATGTCACAGAAAAAATATACTGAGCCTGAGATGACCTCGGCTCATTCGGTAAAGATACTGATATGCTATCTGCTTGACAGGCTTGCAAGGGATATCCCTGAGCCGCAGCTTCATGAGATAGTTATGAACAGCGGAATAATCAATCATTTTTACTATTCGGAGGCTATATCCGACCTGCTCGCATTAGGGTCAATATCGGAGATACCCTCCGATGAGGGCACAATGATACACCTTGAAGAAAAGGGAAGAATGGGTGCGGAATATTTCAATATGTCTATTCCGTCCGCATTCCGCAGGATAATCGTAAAAGCGGCGTATTCGTATTTTGCGGATATCAACCGTGAGAATGAGTGTTCCTATGAGATAAATGAGATCGAAAACGGCTGTTCGGTACGGATAAGGATATCCGATACGGATTTTACGCTTATGGATATGACACTTTATGCGCCTGACAGTATACAAGCGGAGTTTATCGGAGAGAGAGTAAAGCGAAATCCCTCGGAATTCTATTCGCAGGTCATGAAGCTTGCTCTGAATAATCCCGAAGAGAACTTTGATAATATCGAAATCTGAAACAAACCGCAAAGCATTTTTTGATCCGCAGACATAAGGAACCGCTGATTAAATCGCTTCACAACGCTCTCAGTGACGGATTTTCGAGCGTTGGAAGCGATGCCTACGGCTTTAATCAGTGCTTCCTTAAGGAACCGCTGATTAAATCGCTTCACAACGCTCTCAGTGACGGATTTTCGAGCGTTGGAAGCGATGCCTACGGCTTTAATCAGTGCTTCCTTAATCAGTGCTTCCTTAATACAGATAAAGAATAACCACAGCGAAAGGAAAAATATAAATGAACGAAAATCAGTCTGCCGAGCGTCCTCTTACCGAGGAATCGGCAAATCCTCCCGATGCGGAAAAAAATCCTCAGGAAACTGTCTCCGCAGATAATAAATCCAAGAAAAATAAATCCGCTCCCGTTTCCCCATTGCCCCCTGTAACAATGAAATTCAGCCTTAAGCATTGGCTGTACACAAAGCGTTATTATTTATTCGCTTTTTTCACCCCCGCACTTCTGCTGCTGATAGCTTATTTCTGCTTCGGCATACACCCTTTCGGAAATGAATCGGTGCTGGTACTTGACCTTAACGGACAGTATGTATACTACTATGAGCATATGCGTGATGTGCTTCACGGCGAGGGAAGTCCCTTTATCTCATGGAGCCGTAACCTTTCGGGCGAAACTATGGGAATATTCGCTTATTACCTGGCAAGTCCGTTTATGATGATAATCATGCTGCTGCCAAGAAGTATTATAACAGAATCTATTCTGATAATGCAGCTCTGCAAGGTGGGAACATCAGCCGTGACTATGATGTTCTATCTGAAAAAATCACGGAACAACAATAATAAAACAGCTTTCCTTTTTTCCGTGTTCTATGCTCTGATGTCATATATGATAGTTCAGCTTATGAACCCTATGTGGCTGGACGGTCTTATCTATCTGCCCCTGATATGCAGAGGTATCGAACGGATAATCAACGAAAAAGGAAGAATACCCTATTTCACCATTCCTCTTGCGCTTATGTTCATGGCGCATTTCTATATCGGCTGGATGCTGGTGTTCTTCTCGATACTTTATTTCTTCTATTACTATTTTTCAGCTCGTCCCGATTCACGCTTCAGAATAAAGCATTTTATCCTGAGCGGTCTGAAATTCGCCTGCGGCGGTATTACAGCAGCCTTATGCGCCGCATGGGTGCTGCTGCCCCTGTATAAATCGCTCAGTCTGGGCAAGCTGGAATTTTCTACTCCCGATTATAAATGGGAAACACAGTTTGATTTTATCGACTTTTTCAGAAATCTGCTGCCGAATATGTATGATACCTGCCGTCCCGAAGGGTCCCCTGCGGTGTACTGCGGTGTGCTTACGCTTATACTTGTTCCGCTGTATTTTATGAACAGAAGGATATCCCTCAGAAATAAGATAGGCTCGGGACTGCTTCTGCTTTCAATAGCGCTTTCAATGTATATCTCAAATATTGACCTGGCTTGGCACGGTATGCAGGTGCCTAACTGGCTGCCCTACAGATATTCATTTACCTTCAGCTTTGTGATGATAATCATTGCGGCTCATGCATTTGAAAATATCAGGGGCATTACATTGAAGGAAATAGGCTCGGTAATGTTCGGTCTTATCGTGTATGTATTCTATATCGACAAGCAGGGTCTTGAAAATGCAGATGTTATCACTGCCATATGGTACAGCGTTATCTGTATCGCTCTTTACGGTCTTGTGCTTTATATGTACAGAAAACGCCGTGTGCTTAAGCCTGCACTGTTCGGTGTATTTACTGCATTTGTAGTGCTGGAGACCTTTGCCTCAACGCTGCACACCCTTTTTGCTATCGACGAGGACGTTAATTATTCAAAATATGACTCATATAACAATTACATCACTCTCGGACGTGAGACCGTACAGGATATCAAGGCACAGGACAGCGGTATATACCGTATAGAAAGCACTCATCACCGTACTGTAAACGACGCTATGGCACTTGGTTATTACGGTGTATCACATTCAAGCTCCACACTTAACGCAAAGCCTATACAGTTTCTGCGCAAGCTGGGATTTTCCTACGGCGGACATTATACTAAATACAACGGTGCAACTTATGTTACGGACGCACTTTTCGGTATAAAATATATCATCGAAAAGGGCGAGGTGGACAGCGAGGAAATACCCGAATCAAAGTCATACGAGGAGCTTATTCTTACCAATTCAAACGAAAAGGATACCATGTATGTGTATGAAAATCCCTATGCGCTGCCTATTGCCTTTATGGTGGACAGCGAGGCGGCGGATTGTACGCTTTCAAGTCATGATTATCCTTTTGAAAATCAGAACAAGATACTTTCCTCAATGCTGGGAGAAGATGAAAAATATTTCTTCAACCGAATGAAAATTGACAAGACTGTTCCTGAAAATACAACGGCTACCGTTTACGGTGTTCATGCAAGATATACCGTAAAGGAAGAGGGAAAGAACAGTCAGGTTGAATTTTTCGTTACTCCCGAAACAGATGATATGGTGTATATGTATCTGCCCTCAAGCTATGAAAGAAAGGTAAATCTGTGGCTCAACAAGGAGTTTGTGGATTACTATTTCGAGCAGGGCAGAAAGGTCATCACTACCTTAGGACGCTTTAATCCCGGCGAGCAGTTCTCTCTTATAGCAACTATTGACAATGAAAAGAACGAGGTGCTTTTCAAGGACGAACAGTTCTTCTATCTTGATGAGGATATGTTCAGGGAGGCTGTTGATACTCTTAAGCAGCACCCTCTGGAAATAACCGATTTTGCCGAGGATCATATCAAGGGTACTATAACCGCAGAGACAGACGGTATCATGTATACAAGCATAACCAATGAGCCCGGCTGGACTATATGGGTCGATGGTGTTGAGACTGAGCCTGTGGAGCTTTACGAGGCGCTTATCGGCGTTCCTCTTACCGCAGGAACTCATACTATTGAAATGAAATTCTTCCCCGACGGACTTAAGACAGGTCTGCTCCTTACCGTTGCAGGCGTTTGTATCGTGGTAATAGTTGTTCTTCTGGATTATCGTTCAAAGAAAAATCCGGCGGGTAAAAAGAAAAAATAGTTACTATGTAAAAGATGAAGTAATGAAAAAATTGCTTCATCTTTTTTTATATCAAATTTTTTACATGATGAATAAAAACGCACACAAAGCAGAGAATATATATCGGACCGTCATAAAAAAACGGCGGTCATGATCCCGAAAAATCAGGGATACGGGTTTGCATAAATAATCGAAAGGATAACGTCTGATACTATGATGGATAAGCTTTCACTGGCACTGCTTGTTATCGGAGGTCTTAACTGGGGTCTTGTGGGTATTTTTGAATTTGACCTGGTTGCATGGCTTTTCGGCGGTGCTGCAACGCTTCTCAGCAGAGTGGTATATGTACTGGTGGCGCTTTCTGCGATCTGGTGCATTACACTTTTCTTCCGTGACAGAGAGACTGCTGTAAGCACAGGAAGATAACACAGAAAAAACAAAGTACTTCCCCAAAATATATACCGAATGTTATGTACTGTAAAATATAAACCGTATTTCACATTCTGTATATATTCGGGGAAGCTTTACATATACCGATTGTAAAAAGATGTCGTAAAATAATTTTCCGTAAACGTATAAAAAGGCTTGACAAATCTGAAATTATATGATATAATATAAAATTCTCAGTATATAGTTTTTAACCTGCTTTTCAACATCTTTTTCAACGTTTTCAACATGTTTCCAACAGGCTTTTAACATCATTTTCCCCTTTAATTTGAAAAAAACAGAATTTTCAACATTATCTTGAAAGTTTTGCACATTATTTTGCACAATATACCATGCAATTTCTTGTGCAAATATACAAACTTTGGGAAATTTACAAATAACTGTTGACGTTTGGAGATTTATCGGTTATAATGTATATGATGTTAGAAATCGTAATGATACTAATCCGCAAGGGTTAGTTTAACATCCGTTTTGTTGTCTCCTTTCTTTTGTTCTACACACATTTATCTTATTTCGCATCACTTTATCTGCGCAGGACCCGGTCCTGCATTTTTTTTGCCCTTTTATAATTATTACTATATACAATATATAAAAACGGAGGATAATCTATGCCTAGAGATCATGAGGCACAGCGCCTTGACCGCTTCCTTGCCGCTCAGCTGAATATAACACGCAGTGAAGCCAAGGAGCTTATAAAAAAACGTCTGGTGACCGTAAACGGCAGCACCGCAAGGCTTTTTGATATGAAGATAGATCCCGATAAGGATATCGTATCCTCTGAGGGACGGGATATCACTTACCGAAAGTATGTATATATAATGCTGAACAAGCCTGCAGGCGTGGTATGCGCCACAAAGGACGAGCTTTCCCCTACAGTGCTTTCACTTATACCGCCCGAATTGAGACGGAAAAAGCTTTTCCCCGCAGGCAGACTGGATAAGGACACGGAAGGCTTTGTATTCATCACAGATGACGGAGAGACAGCTCACAAAATGCTTTCTCCGAAAAGTCATGTTCCCAAGCTTTATTATGCCGAGCTGGAGCATGAGGCTGAGGAATCTTATATCGACAGGTTCAGAGAGGGTCTTGTCATTGACGGCGGCGAAAAATGTCTGCCCGCCGAAATAGAAATTTGTGAGGACAGAAAAAAAGTCTATATCACTCTCCATGAGGGAAAATATCATCAGGTGAAGAGAATGGCTGAGGCTGTGGGAAACAAAGTAGTATTTTTGAAGCGTATAAAGATAGGCGGTATAGCTCTGGATGAGGATTTACCCCTCGGAAAATGCCGTGAAATATTGCACAAAGAAATAGTAAATCTTTATACAAAATAATACGTAATTTTCAACTGATTTTCTGACTTTGGTAATTTTTCGTCAAACTAAATAAATAATTTTTTAGAAGTTTGGGTAATAAGAGACTTGTTTTAATATGGCTAATCTGTTATTATATTATTATAGCCGATGATGATGTGATCTATAGTTCGGCACAAGTTTTTAGATTTTTTAGGAGGTCCGCTTAAAATGGCAAGTTTATCACTTAGATCGATTTATAAGAAATACCCCGGCGGCGTTGTAGCCGTATCTGATGTAAACCTTGAGATCAAGGACAAGGAATTCATTATCCTCGTTGGTCCTTCCGGTTGCGGTAAGTCTACAACTCTTCGTATGATCGCAGGTCTTGAAGAAATCTCAGAGGGTGAGCTCTACATCGGTGACCGTCTCGTAAACGACGTTGCACCTAAGGACAGAGATATCGCAATGGTTTTCCAGAACTACGCTCTGTATCCTCATATGACTGTATTTGAGAACATGGCATTCGGTCTTAAGCTCCGTAAGGTTCCTAAGGACGAAATCAGCCGTAAGGTAGAAGAAGCTGCAAGAATCCTCGACATCGCTCACCTCCTCGACAGAAAGCCCAAGGCTCTGTCAGGTGGTCAGAGACAGCGTG
>JAFUOZ010000047.1 GCA_017481565.1 Oscillospiraceae bacterium
CACACAGCAGGGAAGAAATCTCTTTGTTATCTTCTACAATAAGAATATCAGTCATAATTATTTTACCTGTTCTTTTTTATTTGGGGGTATCGTCTGAATATATAATTCAATTACAAGCAGAATAAATGCATACAGCATAGGTTCACAGAATGAGCGTATGCCTATCGTATATGTCACATCTCCGAAAATTCCTGTAAAGCTTTCACACAGCAGAGTTACCTCGGTAAGTCCCATAAGATTAAATATAACAGAGGATACCGCAAGTGCAAGCGCCGCTGCTTTCAGCCTGCGGAGATTTTTTTCTGTATTGATATATCCCTCAGCGGCAGAGTACATGAATTTCAATAAAACGATCACTGCAGCAGATGATGCAATAAACACAGGCATATCTTTGATAAATCTGAATAAAAGCACCTTTGTGTATGCCTCGTCTGAAACAGCCTCCGATCTTGGAAGTGTAAGAAATGCGGAATAAAACGGCAGACGTGCATTATGCTCACCGCCTGTTGCGGAATTTATCAGCTCATATACACGTTGGGAAAATCGTACTATTATAAATCCCAAGGAAACTGTTCCTGTGACCCATGCGCCTGCTTTCAGTGTATGGCTTATTGCAGAAACGCTTTTTCCGAAAACTGTCTGTTCATGATATAACAGAACAAGACCAAGTACTATTATCAGAAACGGTATTCCGTAAATCGCATACAGCTGAGGATAATAGCTCTGAGTTGCCATAGCTCCCTTGAAAATATCTGTGTTTATGTTGAAGGATTCAATTTCAACTATTGTATTTCCTGCGGCATATAAACCGCCTGAAAGCAGTAGAAGCCATGCGGTACGCTTTTTAAAGATAGTCTGCTTGTCGGCACGGTCAAAGAAAACAAGCAAGGATATTATCATTACCGCAAGTGCAGCACTTAAAAATATATCCTTTATTCCCAATGTATCGTCAGTCTGTATTGCATTCAGATAGCTTTCCTCATCAATAAAGGAATTGTCTCTTGTAATGTCAATAAAAAATGTTCCGCAGTAATTGTGACCGTAAAAGCCTGAATTGTCTGACTGCATTTGGGTATCATATACTCCGCCTGACATATATACTGCGATAAGCTGCACAGCAACAAACACAATAGCCGCCGCTATAAGCATTTTTACGGTGAAATTTATCAGATGCAGCTTTTTCTGCAGCTTATCGTTTATACGGATCTCTTTCATTTCTTATTCACCGTAATATTCACTTCTGAGTATTGAAAAATACAGCCTGCCCACATATTCGCCGTTCATGTAAAAATAGTCCCTGAGAGTACCCTCATAGGTAAGACCGCATTTTTCAATCACCCTTTTTGAAGCTGCATTTATTGTCTTTGTGCAGATCTGTACCTTATGCAGATTTATCCTGTCAAAGCCGTATGCAATAACAGCCGAGGCTGCTTCCGTTGCATAGCCTCTGCGCTGAAATTCCGAGCCTATGCAATATTCTATTTCGGCAAAATGATTTTTGCTGTCCACAAGGAAATATGCTATCTGTCCGATACATTCATCGGTGTTTTTTTCGGTAATTGCCCAGCGGTAATAGTCATCTTTTTCGTATGAGCCGATGTATTTGTCCAGAAGTCCCTTTACAGCGTCCTTTGTGGTATATACAGGCTCTGAATAAAGGGACTGTATCTTTTCGTCCGCAATAAAATTTTTCAGCATTGCGTCATCATCGTCGTATCTGAAACGACGAAGGATAAGACGCTCCGTTTCAATGGTTTCTGTTCCGATATGTGTCAGCATAGACAAGCTCCTCCGTTTACGGTCATGGAGCTGTTTTTTCAGGTCGGTTTACCAGCCAAGCTCCATAAGCCAGTTATTTACGGCACGTTCACGCTCTCTTATCTGAGAGGGATCTTCGTACTTATCTAAATTATACTCTCCTTTTATGTTGCCGTCAACTATATAGAGGATTTTTGTGCATTTTGCCGCAACCTTTGCATCATGAGTTACAAGCATGATAGTAGTACCCTCTCTGTTCAGCCTTGCAAGCTCCTCCATTACTTCATCTGATGAGGTACGGTTAAGCGCTCCCGTAGGTTCATCGGCGAATATCATTTTCGGATCATTTATCATACTGCGGCAGATACACGCCCTCTGCAGCTGACCGCCCGAAACCTCGTTTATGTCATTGTCTGCAATGTCGATAATGCCAAGCTTGCGCATAAGCTCATGACCTCTGTTTACTATTTCCTTGCGGCTTTCCTTTTTCTTTTCCGACTGTACTGCAGGCAGGATAATATTATCGAGAACAGTAAGATTTTTCATCATATACATCTGCTGAAAGATAAAGCCCATTTCATCAAGTCTTATATCAGCCAGCTCCTTATCCTTCATTTCTGCTATATTCCTTCCGCAGAATAATACCTTGCCCGAGGTGGTGCTGTCCATACCCGAAACGGTATAGAGCAGTGTGGATTTACCCGAGCCCGATGGTCCCATAACAGCTACCATTTCTCCTTCCGAAACAGTGAAATTCACGTTTTTAAGCACATTGTTCTGACGCTTGTTTACGATATATGTCTTGCAAAGATTCGTTACTTCTAAAATATTCATAGTAATATCCTTTCTTATTCAATGTTTGCTGTGTCCGAGGCTTTGATGCTTCTTGTGTAAAGTGACGCTGAAAATGCCGCAAGAACTGTTACACCGAAGATCAGACCCGGATAAAGCAGGAATATCTGCAGAGGTTCGATATTAAAGCTGATATAAGATGCACCCATCATTCCGAAAATAGGTGTGATGCAGAGCTTTGTCATAGGTATAGAAGCTGCTGCCGCTAAAACTGCCGCTGCCAGCGCAACGATACCGAAGCGGAGTATATGCCATCTGAGTATAGTTCCGTTTCTGAATCCGATAGCCTTTAAAAGTGCGATCTGACTTCTTTCATCGGAGATAAATGAACGTTCAACAAGTATCGTAACAAGAATGACTACAACTGCTGTTATTCCTGAAAGCAGAAGCTTTACAGCCTCCATAGTGGGAACTACAGATACGCAGTCTATGCAGTATTCCGTTGCAGTCATAACATCATCATTATCAAGAAGCTTCTTGATCCTTTCCTTTCTGTCCTCTGTTTCATTATCGGACGGAGAGTCGGTAAAATCCACCTGATACTGTCTTATGGCAGAAACACAGCTCATATCGGTGGGAGCGTCATCATGGAGACGTATAAGCTCGCCTAAATTGTTCATTGTCTGAAAATATCCTGTTACAATGCAGTCAAGCCTTTCTGTACCAAATTCGATAGTTACCGTATCGCCTATCCTTGCGTCAAGCAGCTCAGAAACCTGTGAGGTTACTGCGATCTCATTTTTATTCTGAGGAGCGGAGCCTTCAAAAAACTCATATTCGTTTACGGGAATATTTATACTCTGTGCGCAGGTAACGGCAAATTCATTTTCTTTGGATATGACCTTGTATTTATACTGAATATCAACACTTACCTCACAGGGCATACCCTCATCGGTCAGCTTATCCGAAAGATGTCTGAGCTCATCTTCCACACCTTTTTTATCGCTTGTATTCATAAGAGACATTGCCTCATCAACATCATTTATGTAAAGATCGCTTTTTGTGCTGAAGGTAGTTATAAGATTGGGGCTTTTCATAGTTGAAACAGTATTTACAAGCATAAGCACGAAAAGCGTACAGATAAAGAATGATATGATAACTGTCATAAAACGTCTGGGTGAGCTTAAAATATCATTTACCGCCATATAAAGAGCGGAGCCGGCATTTGTTTTTCCGATACGGAAAACACTTTTCTGACCGAAACGCTCACCTGTCTGACCTGAACGGATAGCGTCAATAGGTGTGAGCTTTTTTACCTTTCCCGTGCAGCTGTATGCAAACAGAAGGATTATTATTACAGTTCCGATAACACTGAGTATATTGATAAGCATACCCGCATTATTTCCGAGCATCATATTTTCGCTTACCGACATAAGCAGCATGTTTCCGAAGGGAATACTTGCAAATAATCCGATAATGCCGCCGACCAGTGACATGATAAGATATTTTAATATATAAAGCTCTCTGATCTTGTGATTTTTTATTCCGATAGCCTTCATAACGCCGATCTCTCTGTATTCCTCGGAAATTGTAAAGCCGATAGAAAAACGAAGCACCACAAAGGATACCACAATAAGACATATACTTAAAATAAGCACAACGAATGCAACGATCATATCCATTACATAGCACATTTTAAGTGTGCTTCTTGCTCCCGAAAAGGCAATTCCGGGGATATCTGATATAGCGGAAACAGTGGCGGAAATATCGTCGGTCTCCATATATATTACCTCGCCTCTGTAATGAGCATTTATCATTTCATCTTCAAGGAATTTATCGAAATCCGCCTGATTAAGCAGAAATCTTGTATTTCCCATAAAATCCGAGCCTAAGAATGCGTCCTTTACCTTGCCTGCAATTTTAAGCTCCATCTGAACATCGCCCAGCTTAAGACGGATAGGATCTCCCACCTTAAAACCGTTATTCTGGATAAATTTGCCCGCGATCAGTACCTCACCCTGAGAAACCTCGGTAACAGGCTGATTTTCCGTATCAAAAAATGTAAGCTTTGCATCGGATATTGACTGGAACAATGCAGTATTTTTTGTTTCGACCTCAGAACTGTCGATACGTTCAACACTGTCCTGTGAGCCAAAAATGCAGTTTTCAATTTTATAATTGCTTACACATTCAGCTTTATCAAGTATATCATCGGCATTACCTGTGGAATTGTCGCCCATTGTGATGATAACATAATCTCCGATCCCTGCCTTGTCAAGATAATAATCCGTGCCGTTTAAAACGGTAAGCACATTGTTAAGACCGCTTGCCACAAACATCGTTGCAAGAATAATGAACATCAGCAGTATAATGTTCATGGTCTTTTTTCGTTTCAGATCCTTTTTGAGTATCTGGAAAAACATATTGATTTCTCCCTTCAGCTTATTGGTATGATCATATTATAGCATGGCATTTATTAAATAATCCTTAAATCAAAAATGCATACACAGTTTTTCCGTGTATGCATCATTAATGAACCGCTGATCAAATCGTTTCACGACCTATTCAATGCGGCTTTGATCAGTGCGTCCTTAGATTCATTGATCGTCCCAATATGAAGCGGCAAGCTCATAGCAGCTGTCATGACTGTTATGAGAAGCTATATAATCAATAAAAAGCTTTTCCGTATGCTCATTTTTATTGTTGAGAAGAAGACTGAAAGCTTTTCTCAGGGGCAGCTGTGAGCTGTCCTCACGTATTATTTTTTCGGCAAGCCTATAAGCTTTTTTCGGTTCATTGTATTTAAAATAGTTTAGTGCATAGCCTATCAGGATAATATCCTCATCGGTTCTCCGTGCAAACCATTCTCCGATAAGCTCATCGGTAAGCTCCGTATTTTCAAGCTCTGCGGCATAAAGTCCGATAAGCTCATATACATCGGGATATGAATCGTTTTTTATCTTACTGTCATATACGTTATTGATAAGCCGATAAGAGTCAAATCTGACAGGCTCATTCAGCGGCTTTATATTACATTCAGGCACTTTGATTTTATTTTTCGGAATATCTATTGCCGCAAAGCAGATATATTCTCCTTTATTTTCACCGAAATTACGTACAGAAACATATCCCTTTATAATGGTAAGACAGCTTATGGGCATACCCAGACGTGCTGCTGCCGCTGCCTTGTGATGACCGTCAAGAAGTGCGCTGATAAAGCCTGCGTCATGATAGGCTATCCCTCTTGGAGCAGCTCCCTTTTTCAGCATATCCATATAATAAAGCACACGTTCCTCATTTATGCAGCTGTCCGACTGTGTAGGATAAAGATAAGCAGGGAAGCTGTCTACAGCAGTAAAAAAGTCATTGCTGTAGCAGCTGTTGCAGGCAGCGGAAAAAACAGTGGGCTTATTTGGGATATCCATAAAGAATTTATTCTCGCCGTTTGTGGGATAATGCGGAACATCGGCTAAAAGATATATCCCGTCGCTTAAAAGCTCCAGCAGAGGTTTTAACATTCCGGCAGCTGATATAATATCGGAAAATTCCGTATTGACAGCCTTTCTGACCATTTCAAGCTCATGGCATTTTATGTTTTCCGTTCCGTATCCTGCTGCAAGAAGTGCGGAACAGGTAGGACATACAGGCAGGTCTGACTGCATTATGGGACGATCATTAAGCATCAGCTTTGTTTTGCTGTAATAATCATGATTATATTGTCCGTTGATATGCGTAAGCGTTCCTTTTCCGTTTTTTACGGTAAACATCACTGCCGAGCTGCACCATGGATAACCGCTTACGTCGATACATTCAAGTATATTTACAGATGAAGTATTTTTCATAACGTCTCCTTGTAAAATCGGCACTGCACAAAGCCCTGCGGACAATGTACAATGCCGATAGAAAGTTTTCGGTTATTCAGCCTTTATAAGACGTACAAGCTCTTCGATAAGCTCCTTGATCTGAGGCTTGGAGAACTGAGCGTCCGCACCTACAGAAAGACCCTTCTGATACATCTGCTGATTGATAAGTGATGAGAAAAGAATAACAGGTATCTTCTTAAGATCACGGTCATCCTTGATAAGCTTTGTAAGACGGTGACCGTCCATTTTAGGCATTTCAATATCGCTGATAACACAAGCGATATGATCGGTAATATCAGAACCGTTTGTGATCTTGGATCTGTAGGAGGAAACATAATCCCATGCGTCCTGACCGTTCTGGAAGGAGATGACATTGCGGTAGCCTGTTTCGGAAAGTGTGCTTACGATCATCTTATTGAGGAACTGTGAGTCGTCTGCAACAACGATCCTCTTGTTGCTGTCCAGAGTGCCGGGACGAGCGATCTCGTCAACGCCCGATACATCAAGACCTGAACTGCGGTTCAGTCCCGCAACTATCTTTTCAAAGTCAAGAATGATAATGATCTTTCCGTTTACCTTTGCAACGCCTGTAGCCATACCCACAGCGGAATCTTCGGCGTTTCCTGCAATAGCAGGCGGCTCGGAGATATCAGCCCATGAAATACGCTGGATTCCTCTTACTGTTGATACATGGAAGGCAACATCCATCTTATTGAACTGGCAAACGATGATGATATTCTTCTTTGAAGCAGGCAGGGGAGCATGAAGCACCCTGTGAAGATCAACAACAGAAATAAGTGTATCTCTGGGGATAAACACGCCTTCGACCTCATCGGGAGCGTTAGGCATAGGTGTTACCTCACGATCGATCATGATCTCGCTTACCTTTGCGATGTTGATTCCGTATGTATTGCTTCCTACTGTAAACTCAAGCAGCTCCAGTTCATTGGTTCCGCTTTCAAGCAAAATATTTGTATCCATAAACAAATCGCCCCACATTCTGTGATAAATTGCGTAATCCGAAGGGATTTCTGCGTTTTATTTATTTTACCACATTTTCTTTGAAATGTAAATAGATAAATGATTTATAAACTAATTTTTGTGTATTTTGACCAATAATCCGCCCTTGCTATTGTCACTTGAAAAATCATTTTAAAAAGTTTTTAATGTGTGTATATAACATCGGAATATGAGAATAATAAAGCTCGGAGCATAAACCGTCTGTAACCTATAAAAGAAACAAAGTGTTACATTTTGGTAACACATCTGAGTGCCGATTTTAAGCAAAATGCCACAATTTTGTATGAAATGCTATGAAAACGACCTTTAAATCAAAAAAATCTGTAATAATAATTATCCAAAAAAGCTTTTATTTTTTTTGAGAATGTGGTATAATATCATAAGATAGACCGAATAAAAAGCTGATAGGATATATTCGGTACATAAAAAACGCATGGCGCAGATAAAGATAAGCCTGCGGACAACAGGAGAGAAGATTTTGGATAAGTTTATTATAAAGGGCGGCCGTCCTCTTTCGGGAGAGGTTGAAATAAGCGGTGCCAAAAATGCGGTAGTTGCGATCATTCCCGCAGTTATTCTTGCGGACGGTCCTTGTATTCTTGAAAATGTTCCTCAGATAAGCGATGTTTCGATTCTGCTCAGAATTCTTTATGAAATGGGTGCAGAAGTAAAAATGCTGGGTAAAAATACCGTCAGGATCGACGCTACAAAGATAACCGAGCCTGTAGTTCCATATGAAATGGCAAAGCATATGCGTGCGTCCTATTATTTTCTGGGTTCTCTTTTAGGTAAGTTCAGGCGCGCAAGAGTATCTATGCCCGGCGGCTGTTATCTGGGTGATCGTCCCATAGATCAGCACCTTAAGGCATTCAGCTCGCTGGGAGCGGAATGTATCCTTGATCACGGTATGATCGATATCCGTGCACAGTCACTTATCGGTTCACAGATCTACTTTGATTTTGTTACTGTGGGAGCAACTATTAATACCATGCTTGCTGCTGTAAAATCCACAGGACTTACAATCATAGAAAATGCTGCCAAGGAGCCTCATGTTGTTGATCTTGCAAACTTCCTTAACTCCATGGGTGCAGATATCATGGGTGCAGGTACCGATGTTATCAAGATCAGAGGTGTAAAAGCTCTTAAGGGGACCACATATGCGGTAATTCCCGATCAGATCGAAGCAGGCACATATATGGTAGCCGCTGCTGCAACAAGAGGAAATGTCCTGATAAAGAATGTTATTCCCAAGCATCTTGAATCCATTACCGCCAAGCTTGCAAAGATAGGCGTAAATGTAGAGGAATTTGACGACAGCGTGAGGATCTCCGTTGACGGTCCTCTTGTAAAGACAAATATCAAGACAATGCCTCATCCCGGCTTTCCTACAGATATGCAGCCGCAGATATCTGCGCTGCTTTGTCTTGCCGAGGGTACAAGCATTGTAACAGATGATATTTTCAACAATCGTTTCAGATATGTAGATCAGCTTCGCCGAATGGGTGCCGATATTTCCGTTGACAGAACTGTTGCGGTTATTGAAGGTGTGGGACATTTTATGGGTGCTCCCGTTACCGCTCCCGACCTGAGAGCAGGTGCGGCGCTTATAATCGCTGCTCTTGCAGCAAACGGAATTACCGAGATCGAGGATATCTATCATATTGAAAGAGGATATGAAGAGATAGAGCAGAAGCTGAGAAGTCTCGGTGCGGATATCGTAAAGAAATCTGTTCCCGGCTCGGCTGTACGCAAGGTAGCACTTTAAATTCAATGATACAAAGCGCAGGAATATTTTGTTTCTGCGCTTTTTGGCATATACGGAGGAGCTTTATGGAAAAGGCGAAAACTGTCAAAAAGAAAATTACCACTGTTATCGCTGTGATATTCATGCTGCCTGTAGCTCTTGTCTGTATTTTTATACTCTTTGAGACGATCGGAGCGGCTGTAAACATAACTGCTTCACATATGCAGACGGCAGCACTTGCGGATAAAATAAAAAACGATACCGATGCACAGGTGATAGATACATATACCTTTACGGGCAATTCGGGAGGAACGGGAAATCATACCGATATGGTATCATATATTCTCATAAAAACAGACGATATAGGCTATGTTAAGGAAATGCTGATCAAAGCTACAGGCATCGATTATGCCGCTCGGAAATCCGTTACTGAGAATGGCAATAATCGATTTGATCAGCGGTTACTTAACTATCGTACACAGGAGCATAATATATTTATCATTCCCGTTGATGAATGGGACGGTCGCCGCATGGCAGACCCGTTTTCCGAGTGGACTTATCCCGAAGATACCCTGAACTGCTATATTGTTGAATGTATAAAGTCAGCGCCCTTCAGGGACAGTATCATGGGACACTGACAGATAACAAAAGGGCTGCCTGAATTTCAGACAGCCGCTTTTATAGGATAATATTAAAAAAGCAGCTCCCGAAAAGGTGAGCTGCTTATGTTTTATCACTGAAACTTCTTTTTCATAGCAATATGGGGTACTCCCTCATCCGGGTATACATCGCCGTATTGTTCATAACCGAGACGCTCGTAAAAGCCTGCTGCGGTAAGCTGTGCGGAAAGGAAAACTCCCGTTGCGCCCTTTTCGGCAGCGACTTTTTCAAGAACGGACATAACTCTTGCACCGATGCCTGTTCCTCTGAATTTTTTCATGACGCATACTCTTCCGATATGCATATCCTCGTGACCTTCCTCGGAGAAAACTCTTCCTGCGGCGGCAGGCTCACCGTTTATATATATGACCGCATGATCTGCTGTATAGTCGGTCTCGTCAAATTCATATGCAAAGCCCTGCTCCTCAATGAAAACAGTGGTTCTCACATATGAAGCGTTTTTATAATCATCTGTATCATAAACCGTGATAACTTCTTTTATATCCATATTAAAGCACCTTCGATAAAAAGTCTTTTACTCTTGCATTCTGCGGATTATCAAAAAATTCCCTCGGAGGACCTTCCTCTATTATCTTGCCCTCTGACATGAACATTACTCTGGAAGCTACCTCCTTGGCAAAGCCCATTTCATGAGTGACAACTACCATTGTCATTCCGTCATCGGCAAGCTCCTTCATAAGATTTAATACCTCTCCTACCATTTCAGGATCAAGTGCCGATGTAGGCTCATCAAAAAGAATAACATCGGGATTCATTGCCAGCGTTCTTGCAATAGCTATTCTCTGCTTCTGACCGCCCGAAAGCTGTGCAGGATATGCCTCAGCCTTGTCTGCAAGACCTACCTTCTTAAGAAGAACATCAGCCTTTTTATCTGCTTCCTCCTTGGTCATAAGCTTTAGCTTTACGGGAGCAAGGGTGATATTCTGCCTTATTGTAAGATGAGGAAAAAGATTGAAATGCTGGAAAACCATTCCCATTTTCTGTCTTACCTTGTTAAGCTCAGTTTCGTTTGCCTGCGTAACATCTGTGCCCTCAAATATCACCTGTCCGCTGCATGGCTTTTCAAGACGGTTCAGACAGCGGAGAAAGGTACTTTTTCCTGAGCCTGATGGTCCTATGATAACTACCTTTTCGCCCTTCTGGATATGAGTGGTCACACCCTTCAGAATATGAAGCTTTCCGAATGAAATATCCAGATCATTAACCCTTATCATTCTTTGCAAGCCTCCTTTCAAGCTTTGTTACAAGCCATGTCATGATCATGACCATTATCAGATAGATGATCGCCACACAGATAAGCGGCAGAAATGCCTGATATGTTACTGAGCGGATATAATCTCCGCCCTTTGTAAGATCGTTTACCGCAATATATCCCGCAACAGAGGTCTCCTTAAGAAGAACTATAGCCTCGTTTGCAAGTGCGGGAAGAACGTTCTTGAATGCCTGGGGAAGAATGATATATATCATAGTCTGTGCATAGCTGAAGCCTAAGCTTGAACCTGCTTCAAACTGTCCCTTTTCGATAGACATGATTCCCGAACGTACTATCTCCGCAACATAAGCTCCCGAATTAAGACCGAAAGCCAGAACAGCTACAAACAGCTTGTCTATATTGACTGAGCCGAATACAACGAAATAGATGATAAGCAGCTGAACAACAACCGGAGTTCCTCTTATTACGGTAAGATATATCTTGAAGAGAAAATTCAGTATTTTAAGCTTTCCTGTCTTATCATATGTAGCCCTTACAATAGCTACGATAAAGCCCAGCACCATGCCCATAAGCAGAGAAAAGAAGGTTATCAGAAGGGTATTTCCAAGACCTGTTGTAAGAAATTTCCATCGGTCATCAACGATAAAGGTATTGTACAGGGTATCGAGAAGGTCCTGCATTTTAAACACTCCGTTCATAAATATAAAAGTAAAACGCTGATCAAATTACATAGGTTCAATCAGCGTTTGGGGTGACATTTCTTTAAATTATTTTCTGACAATTATAACCTGAGTAGCAGTTGTATAGCTATCGGAAAAGTTTACGTTTTCCTGTCTTTCGGGAGTAACGGTCATTCCTGCAACACCTACATCAGCCTTGCCTGAATCAACAGCTGTGATGATAGAGTCAAAGGACATACTTTCGATGATAAGCTCCATTCCCATTCTGTCGCATACAGCCTGCATCATATCAGCGTCAAAGCCAACCACAGCGTCTCCGCTCATGCTTTCATAGGGAGGAAATTCAGGGTTGGTAGCCATGACCAGTGTACCGTTGCTTCTGTCTGTTCCCTCGGGAGAAGTATAAGGATAATTTCCCGCTTCATCGCCTATCCAGTTTTTCCTGATATTATCGAGAGTACCGTCATTTTTAAGCTCGCCCAGAGCGGTATTTATCTTTTCGGTAAGCTCATCGTTGCCCTTCTTTATTGCGATTGCATATTCTTCAACGGCAAATGGCTCATCAAGGATCATCAGCTCTTCGTTATTGGAAACGAAAACCTTTGCAGGCTCGTTATCGATAAGAACAGCGTCAACCTTGCCCTGCTTAAGTGCCTGAACAGCGTCTGCGCCCTTGTTGTATCTTTCAACAGTAGCACCCTCAATATCGGTAGCAAAGATATCGCCAGTTGTACCAAGCTGTACACCGATAGTCTTTCCCGGGAGATCGTCAAGGGAGTGAACGGTATTTTCGGGAACACTTTCTCCGCAGCCTGTGAAAACAGCTGCTGAAAGCATACAAGCTGCCATAACCGAAATAAGCTTTTTAAGTTTCATATATCAATACATTCCTTTCGAGAAGATAATTTATACATAACAATATTTATTATACAATAATCTACAATAAAATTCAAGCTTTTTTATATTTGTTTACAATTAGTCAACGACTGCTTATTATCTTCCCTGAACAGCAAGTGTGCCCTCAGCTTCCTCGGAATCTGCTGATCTTGTGATAAGCCTTTTCCTGCATCTGAAATAAGCGATTATAAGGAAGATGTCCGCAAGTATCCATGCGGCAGGTGAAGCGAAGCATACCATATCAAAGCCGAAATCCG
>JAFUOZ010000048.1 GCA_017481565.1 Oscillospiraceae bacterium
AAGGCTTATGAGGATGCGGTTTCAAAAGGTGCAGTTTCTGTGCTTGCTCCTGAAACAGAGCCTTGGGGACAGCGTACCTGTTATATTGCCGACCCTGAGGGAAATCTCGTGGAGATAGGCTCTTGGGGCAAACCGTTTGAAAGATGACTGTGCAATTACCGAAAAATCAGATACAGCTTATGGTTTGTTCGAGGAAAATTTAACATCTTATACAAAGGAAAGTGAGCATATATGAACAAGGAATGGTCTGAGCTCAACAAACAAATGCAGTTACAACTAAAGAAAAAGGAGAGCTTTTCTGACGGAATTGACACTCTTTTTCTTCTTCGCCAAAAGCTGATGAAACAGATCGAACGTTTCAAAAGTGAGTTGACAAAAAAAGATTTTTGTACTGTCTCATTTAAAAATGCAAATGGCTATCACAGTAAAACTATTGCTTATTCCTTGTGGCATATATTCCGCATTGAAGATATTGTTGCAAATACGCTTATTGCAGATAAGCAACAGGTTTTCTTCGTTGAAAATTATGACAAGCGTATAGGCTCAGCTATTATTACAACAGGAAATGAGATCACGAATGATGAGCTTGCAGAGTTTTCGGAAAGGCTGAATATTGACGAGCTTTACAATTATATTTATGCTGTTGATAAAGCTGCAATGGATATTGTCGGCGGCTTAACCTTTGAAGATATGAAAACAAAAATATCCGACGAGAGAAAGAATAAGCTTTTGTCGCTCAATGTAGTCGCTAAGGAAGAAACTGCAGCGTGGCTTATTGATTACTGGTGCGGTAAAGATATACGGGGACTTGTTCAGATGCCTTTGTCACGGCACTGGATCATGCATATAGAAGCGAGTGTTCGTATTGCAGATAAAATTAATGCTATGAAGAATAAGGAGAATTTATGAGAAACGATATTACAATAAGACCTGAAACAGCTAAAGACTACAAGGACATTATTTCTCTTGTTTTACGCTCATTCAGGGAGGGAACAGACTACTCTGACGGCAGTGATATAATAGCACTTATAGAGGAGATCAGGATGTCGGAATATTATATCCCTAAGCTTTCCTTTGTGGCTGAGCTTGAGGGAAAAATCGTGGGGCATTTTATTTTTTCAAGATTTCCCATTTCTGAAAAAAAAGAGGGCGGACATATAAACGACGGAAGTATTGTTATGCTTGCCCCTGTTTCCGTTCATGCCGATTATTTTCATAAGCATATCGGCATAACAATGCTTCGTCTTGGAATTGAAGAAGTGAAAAAGCACGGCTTCAAGGGTATAACTGTGGAGGGGGATTATCATTTTTATAACCGTGTTGGTTTTGAAACATCATCGGAATACGGCATTTATCCCACAAGCGGTATACCTATGAACGAGCCGAGATGCATGATGTGTATGGAAACAAGCAAAGATTCTCTTGAAAATGTCAGCGGCTTTGTGGTTTATGATATGTATTATAATGCGTGAATGTACGGAGAAAAGCTATGTGCAATATTCGCAGTATGGATAAGAATTTGAAATATCTGAGGTTTATAGTATGAAGCATTATGTACCACATTATTATAAGGATTTTGAATGTATAGCCGATAAATGCAAGGACAGCTGCTGCATCGGCTGGGAAATTGATATTGACGCTGACACGATGGAAATGTATATGGAAACAGAAGGCAGCCTCGGTCAGGAGCTGAGAGAAAACATCACTGTATCTGAGGACGGCAGTGACTGCTTCAGACTTACATCAGATGAACGCTGTCCCTTTCTTGACAAAAACAATCTGTGCAGGCTTATTCTGGAAGGCGGCGAGGATATGCTGTGTGATATCTGCCATCTGCACCCTCGTTTCAGAAGCTTTCTTCCCGACAGATGCGAAACAGGTCTGGGACTGTGCTGTGAAGAAGCG
>JAFUOZ010000049.1 GCA_017481565.1 Oscillospiraceae bacterium
TGACTGTCATCAATGCCCTCCTCAGACCATGTAACAGCAGCTTTTTCAATATAATGCATATTGGACTTGCCGATAGCGGTACAGTAATTTACCAGCATAAGAATGACCTCAGCCTTAAGTCCCAGATGATCGTGTATCCATATAAGAGTCCGCTGATCATCAAAGGTAAGTATCCTACCGAGAGTTCCCTCAACAGAACTGCAAAGCAGCCTGATCTCCTCAGATTCATTGACTCTTGCTGCGATCTCATCACCTGTCAGTGCCTTAGCAGGACGCGGCTGAATAACAGCAGAAATATTTTCCGCAGCGGAAGCAGCTGTCTGAACAGGCGGCTGCACCGATACAACACTTATCGGATTATCCCCCTTATGTATGACCCCTATCTGCTCCCAGAATGAAAGAGAATCCTCCAGATCCTCCTCTGAAATACCAAGATATTCACATATCCCCTCATCAGTCTTGAAGCGAAGCATGTACATAATAACCTTCATAGCCTTTCCGCTTGCAAGCTTAAGACCGTCGGCAACACAATCGGGAACGGCAAAAACCCCGTTATCCCAGTTGAATTTATATTCCATATATATATCTCCATCTTTTGTATCTATAATATTTTATTATACCATATATCACAGAAAAAAACCATTGATAAAATGCACTATATCTAAGCTTAATTATTGACCTTTTCACATTCTCATGGTATAATTATATCAGTAAATCATGAAACGGAGAATTATAATGAACGAAACCGAAAACAAAACCGCCACGCCCGAGCTTAATGAGGACGGAGTTCCGCGTCCCGCCCCCGATCCGAATAACGGACTTTATACCTTTATCTCACTTCTTATTTTTGCTGTACTTTATTTCGGAGGAGGATTTCTTAAGACGGAGCTTTTTACTCCATACTCAAAAACCGCATATGAGTTTTCCGCCGAAATATCCGAGGTACTTATAAACGAAACCTCTACTCCCCTGCCCCAAGGTGCATCAATATCTCACGCAAGATTAAACAGCACAGATGATCCCCTTATGAATGGCTGTACACTTCATATATGGTATAAGAATATCGGTGACACTGAAGAATTTGCTGACATGATCGGCTTTGAATACGGCGATGTTATCACAGAGGAACGAACAGCAGTCTATAAAAATGACGGTTACGATGTTGATTATGTATATGCGGATAAATATATATCCACCACTGACCCGGGACTTTGTTGTCTTATTTATGAATATGAGGATATTCTATATGCCGAATTCCGCAAATCAGAATATGACCCTGCCGTAAGATCCGCATTTGAAAATTCACCGAAAATCAAGAATAAATAGCAAAAGCACTTCCCTGTTTTTATAAGGAAGTGCTTTTTTATTTCAGGCTTTTCAGTTGTTTATCTGCATAGGAATACATCAGCATAAAAAAGGTCTGATCCATTTCTGATTTTTTATTACTGAGCCGTTCTTCATATTCATTTATTACACTCATTATATGTTCATTCTCTGACAGATTATCCAAAGCATTTACCGATAATAAATATTCATTTAATTCAGAAAGTATCTCAGCATATTCCGATGCACCTACTGAACGCAAAGCCTCAACAGTTTCGTTAAGGGGTGTACAATCTTTATCCTTTATCACAGCTTCAAGACCAAAATTAGAAAATACTGTTTCATAATCCATCACCTTATAGATGACCTTTATAAAATGACCATATTTCAACAAATCATCAAGATCGGTAAAAAAACCGTTATCTGCAATATAATCAACAAATTCTTTTCCGCTGAATGATTTTATCTGCTCATATGAAAGCTTTTCAAGTTCCATAGATTCCTCCATTATAAAAAGCCGTCTCTGATAATAAATATCAAAGACGGCTATTATTTCATATCATATCAGATATTGTTGAAAGAAATAAGCTAAATTAGCCATTTACCTTTGTAACAACGCCTGAACCTACTGTACGGCCGCCCTCACGGATAGCGAAACGGAGACCTTCCTCAATAGCGATAGGAGTGATGAGCTCAACGTCCATAGCAACGTTATCTCCGGGCATACACATTTCCTTATCAGCAGGAAGTGTTACAACGCCTGTAACGTCAGTTGTTCTGAAGTAGAACTGAGGTCTGTAGTTGTTGAAGAAAGGTGTGTGACGACCGCCCTCTTCCTTCTTCAGTACGTAAACCTGACCGGAGAACTTAGTGTGGGGGTTGATGGAGCCGGGCTTACAAAGAACCTGACCTCTTTCGATATCAGATCTCTGAACACCACGGAGAAGAGCACCGATGTTATCGCCTGCCTCAGCATAGTCGAGGAGCTTTCTGAACATCTCGATACCTGTTACAACCGTGCTAGCCTTCTCATCTGTAAGACCAACGATCTCAACAGTATCGTTAAGCTTGAGCTGACCTCTCTCAACTCTACCTGTAGCAACTGTACCACGGCCTGTGATTGTGAATACGTCCTCAACAGGCATAAGGAA
>JAFUOZ010000050.1 GCA_017481565.1 Oscillospiraceae bacterium
ACAATAAACCATGCCTTAGCTTTTTCGTTTGTTTCAAAGCTCGGTGCGTATTTTATCAAACGATAAAATACCTCCTGTGTAATATCAGCAGAATCCGCTTCATTTTTTGTATACAAATAGCATATCTTATAAACCATATCAAAATACAGCTCGTAAAACTCTTTTATTTTTGATTTATCCAAATCACACCTCCATATTGCTGATAAGCGCTTCCATATATAAAACTATTGAGCTGTATATTCTATCCTAAAAAAAATAAAATTCCATAAATTAACTGTAGACAAAATCGAACATATGTGCTATAATATAAGCAAAACATTTGTTCTTGTATTTTGACAGGGAGAATATCAAAATGGATAAAATATATGGTTGTATAGATCTGAAAAGCTTTTTTGCTTCTGTTGAATGTGTAGAGAGAGGACTTGACCCATTCAAAACAGACCTTGCCGTTACCGACGCTTCAAGGGGAAGAGGTGCTATAACCCTTGCCATAACTCCCGCAATGAAGGAAAAAGGCGTAAAAAACAGATGCAGGGTCTTTGAAATACCCGAAAATATAAAATATATATCCGCACTTCCCAGAATGAAGCTTTACATGAAATATTCTGCGGATATATACGGTGTTTATCTTAAATATGTCAGTGCCGAGGATATCCATGTCTATTCCATTGATGAGGTGTTCATTGACTTTACACCTTATCTGAAAACCTATAAAATGACCCCGAAGCAGTTTGCACTGCGGCTTATGGAAGACGTTTTCCGCACAACAGGTATATGTGCAACAACGGGAGTAGGCACAAACCTTTTTCTTGCAAAGGTGGCTCTGGATATAACCGCAAAGCACGTTCCCGATCACATAGGTATTTTAAACGAGGATATTTTCAGACGTACTATATGGTTTCACGAGCCTATAACAGATATATGGAACATCGGCAGAGGCACGGCTGAACGACTGAAAAAATACCGCATAAAAAATCTGTATCAGGTGGCAAAATGCGATCCCGATATACTTTACAGGGAATTCGGCGTTAAGGCGGAATATCTTATTGACCATGCAAACGGCTATGAACCGTGCACCATTGCGGATATAAAAAGCTATACCGCCCAAAGCAATTCCATTTCAAACGGACAGATTCTTTTTGAAGATTACAGCTACAGCGATGCTATGCTTGTAATGAAGGAAATGGTCGATCTTTTAGTGCTGGAGCTTATTGAAAAAGGTATGGTCACCGACAGCATCGCTCTTTCGGTGGGATATTCAAAGGATAACGAAAAATCAACGGGAGGAACACGCCGCCTTGACGGTTATACCTCCTCATACGATAAAATATCAGCTGCATTTACAGAGCTTTACACACTTACAACTCATAAAAACGGTCTTATACGCCGTATAAATATCGGATTGGAGCATATAACAGATGAACAGCTTGTTACCTATCAGCTTGATCTGTTCTCAGATACCGCCGCCGATGAAAAGGAGCGTAAAAAGCAGGCGGCAGTTTTAGCTATCAGACAGAAATACGGTAAAAACGCAATTCTCCGAGGTATGAGCTATCAGCCAAAGGCTACAGCCATAGCCCGAAACAAGCTTGTGGGAGGTCATAACAGTGAATAAACGTGCAGTACAGTTTATGCCTTTTTCGGCATTAAAGGGATTTTATGAGCTTATCGGCGAGCAGAACAGGATAACCGAGCCGAAACGGCAGCTTTCCGAGGATCGTGAAGCATATCTTTCGGAAAAGACTATGCTTATAAAAAAAGGAACTATGGTGCGTGTTACCTTTTATAATAAGGATCATTATGAGATCTGCGAAGGCATGACCGCTCAATGTGATACTGTATTCAGACGGCTGGTGATCGTGAAAAGAGTGATTCCCTTTGATGATATATGGGATATTGAAATATGTTAAAAAAGCTCCGCAGGATATTTTTTCCTGCGGAGCCTGATATTACGTTATCGTTAATATAATCCCCCGAAAGCATATTTTAGTCTCATTTTCGGTGGCCAGTAATACATGGGAAGAATTATCGCTGTTTTTCTGTCGGGAGCTATTAGCATAGGCACTATCCTGCCCTTTAAAACATACGTAGGAATGTGTGATCTGAAAACTATAGTAGTCACAAAGTATATCTCTGCATCGGGAGCGGTTATACGGAAACTGAAGGAGGAACGGTCATACTCATCACGTACAGCATCTATAACGCCCTTTATATCATCGGGAACAGGATAATCATAATTATCCTTATAAAGAAAAATATTATGGGCAAGTCCCGAAAGAATATCCGCCTTATCCTCCATTATTTTGTCTGTTGAAAAAATAAAAGAGGCAGGACAATCTGAAAGATCTCTGCGGCTGAAAAGCAATGTATTCGCCTGAACGATACTGCCATAGCAGATGATCCCCTCTGAAAAAAGCTTTTCGATATCCTTGAACAGAAGATTAAGCTCATCGTCCTTACCAAGCCACGAGGGACGAGGAAGCCTTCCCTTCATGTGAGAAGCGGCATAGCGTTTTCTCATGCGGCAAAGCTCTGCGGCATAGTCCATCAAGAATACACTCCTTTATAAAAAAACGGATGACAGGGTCTGAACCTGCACGATTACTCACCAGATCCTAAGTCCGGCACGGCTGCCAATTCCACCACATCCGCATAAATATTTACGATGAACAGCCTTTTCGGTATATCCACCGAGTTTATATACACTATAATAAATACAGCATATATTATACACTATGTCCCACGATTTGTCAACATTTTTATAAAAAGCGTATCTGTCAAGTAAAAGTAGGCAAGATTTACAGAAAGGTCACAAAGACAGGATCAAAAGCGTAAATCCGCCAAAGGCTTAATGGAAGCAATATTTCTCAGCCATTTCATTGAAGAGGGAATATTATGCATCTGCTTGATCTCATAGCCGTTACCGCTTGTTTCCTTGATTTTAGAAGCAGATAAAACAGGCTTTTGTTTTATTTTATGATCAGCAACCGAATATGAAGGCTGTGAAGCATGATAACTGCATAAAAGCGCTGCAAGGTTATTGCCGCCCTTAATACTCCAGCAAGCTCTGCCGCCTTTCATACGATTACCTATAATAGTAAACCAATAATCTTGCCGAAAGAACCGTCAAGCCGTTCGTCATTGACCGCAAGAATTATCTGTTTTCAGATACTGAAAAGGACGCATAAGCGAGTGCTGCTATCATGACAATAATCGATACTGCCAAGAGATACAGTCTTGATGTTTATGGTTATCTGCTGTATCTTCTGACTGCACTTCCTGCTCCGGGCAAAGCTCCTTCAGAAGAGTCTCTTATTCCGCTGCTCCCATGGAGTGATTCTCTGCCTGATTACTGCAAAGCTGCTTACTTTGAAATACTTTGATAAAGTATTTTGCTGTAACTTGGAGTTATTCATAGTATTTCATAGTTGTTTGGAGCCGGATATTTATTTCCGGCTCCATTTTGGTTTTGGGGGATTGGTTGGCGGATACACCAAACAAAACAATCGACGTATTTCTTTTCCATTCAGGAATCCCCTCATTTCAAAGTAATACGTCGATTGTACTTATCTTTTACACGTTATTATTTAAATATTGTTGATTATTTTTTTACAATAGCAACTACATTTGATGTATATGTTTTGCCTGATGCATCGGTTACTATGCATCTGAATTTCAGTCCAAGCTTATTGGTATCTATTACCATACTGAG
>JAFUOZ010000051.1 GCA_017481565.1 Oscillospiraceae bacterium
AGTGCCTGTAACTGTTCGTCACTGCCGTCAATCCATACAACCTTTTCAGGCTTTGTGAGGGCTGTCATTTCTTCAACCCATTTTAACACGTTCTGGTTATTTGTCATAACTGTGTTGTTCTCCTTTTCCTTTTATTTTTACCAGCATAGCTGATATGAATTCATTTGCAGGAATACATCGTACTCCTTTTAATATTATATCTTATTTTCGTCAATAGGTCAATACTTATCGTGATTTTTTTCAAATTATTTATTATATCATTTTATTTCTTTACGGAGAATCAGTAATGCTGTAAGATTAGGTATTGCCATAAGTCCGTTAAGTAAGTCGGATAATTCCCAGACTAAATCTGTTCTTGCTATAGCTCCTACAAAACACAGCAGAATAAAAATATAAAAGTATCCCTTTGTCCACTTACTGCCCATAAGATACTCTACACATTTCTTTCCGTAAATACACCAGCCTGAAACAGTAGCCACAGCAAATATAAGCACCAGCACCGACAGAAAGATATTACCTGCATCACCCATCACACTGCCGAAGGCTATTCCGGCGATATCTATCCCATCAGCAGATATTTTATCTGCTCCGCTTATAAGTATGGCAAAAGCGGTAAGACTACACATAATTATCGTATCAATAAAAACCTGCAGCACTGCCCATAACCCTTGCTTATGCGGTGTATCGCAATCAGAATCGGCATTTATCATAACAGATGTTCCAAGTCCCGCTTCGTTTGAAAATACACCACGTTTTACACCCCACATCATTGCGTTCAGCATAATACTTCCGGCAGCGCCACCTGACACCGCCTCTACAGAGAATGCCTCTTTTATAATACGTGATAATACCTCTCCCATCCTGTCGGCACCTGTTATTATAACCCATAAGCATCCTGCTATATATAAGACTGAAATCATCGGAATGAGCCATACAGTAAGCTCCGACAGATGTTTTACTCCCCTTCCTGCAAAGTATATCACAAGGGTGGCACAGACAATACCCGTCACCCATAATGGGACGCCTATGCTTCGTTTCAATACAGCACCGGCAGAATTTATCTGTGCCATATTTCCCATTCCAAAGCTTGCGCCTACACAAAGTGCGGCAAATATCCCTGATATAACACAGCCCCTTTTTTTGTTACCGAAAGCCTTTCTTATATATCGGAAGGGAACATCCTTGTACCCGACTTCTGTTTTTATGCGGTATCTGTGTCCGAGATAGTTTTCTGCATAGCAGGTCATCATGCCGAGCAGTGCCGCAATCCACATCCAGAAAACCGCACCCGCATCGCCGAAGGTGATAGCTGTGCCAATGGCTATAATATTTCCTGTTCCAAGCGTAGTTCCGAGCGTCGCTGTAAGTGCCGCAAAGGGAGATATACCTTTTTCATCGGCTTTGCTTTTCCTAAAAAGCGTACCTATCCCTGAAAAAATCCTGAAGCCTTTAAGCCTTATCGCGAATATAACTCCCGTAAAGGTAAAAAGTAAAAGCATAGGGACTCCCCATATGATGTTTTCATTCAACCACTTTATTATTTCCATATTTCCCCCTTGACAGTCTGTACATTTTTACATTTATACTTCAAAAGGAGTGATTATATGCTAAAGGTAAAAGCAGATAAACGACTTCTTCTGCTTATACTTCTGTTTCTTTTTGTATTTACACTTATGCTTGTGGCGGTACTGTATTTTATACTCAGCACAAGAATACTTTTTTTCGCTGTTTTAATTCTGTCTGCCTCTTTTCTTGCTTCTTCCGTCTGGATAACCTCGTATTTTCTGTCCACATTTTATGAGAAAGGGGAAGACTGCATAAAAATAACGTCCGGAGTTATAATAAAAAAATACACCTGTATCAGTATCGGTGCGCCGTTTGTCGCCGTCAGATACAAGCTTCCGTTTAAAACAGGCTTTACCGTTGTATTTGTCTATGGTGGCTCGCAGATTATATTAAGTACAAAAGTAGTGTAAAAACAGGTATAACACACAATATACAAGGTGTTTTTATATCTCATTCCACTATATCTATAAAAAATAACCAAAAAAAGTCTTTTAAATAGTGCAATTCGACGAAAAGCAATATTACCAA
>JAFUOZ010000052.1 GCA_017481565.1 Oscillospiraceae bacterium
AAAATCAGGCTGTTCATACTTGTCTATATATTCCGAAAGAAGTCCCTTCACCTTTTCGGGAGTATCATAGACAGGCTCGCCGTACTCATATTGTATACACGGGTCCGCTGCCCAGTTTCTGAACATATCCTGCCAATCTGTTTCGATAAAGGGTCTGCATATAAGCCGTTCCGTTTCAAAAGAGACAGTTCCTGTATGTGTCATACATTTCACTCCTTACATATCTCAGCTGTCCCAACCCTCAATTTCCACCGAATTATCTGCAAGCATAGAAATTGCAAGACCTTTTCCCAAATATCCCATTCCGTCCGACAATACAAAAAGTGCTGTAAAACCATCTTTTTCAGCTTCAAAGGATATCCTTTTTATATACATAGACTGAATAAATTCGTTCAGCTGTTCTTCACTATGCTCTTCTTCATTTACCCAGCCCTCTCTTATAATTATTTTTCCTATCTTTTCCTTGTTTCTGCCTATTCTGTCAATTTTATCCCTTATCTGCGATATATTATTGCTGTATGTATCAGACATATATTACATCTCCATTTACAAAAGCCCCCTCAATATTATCAAGGGGGCTTAAATATTATTTATGCTTATAAAATATATGAATTTAAATTAAGGAACCGCTAATTTCAAATACATATACTTCCACTGAAAACAACCTCTTTGTTACTTTCAGGTAAGAAAATGCTTTTACAGATTCCCTCATGTGGTATCAGTGGCAGCGTTTTTTCAGTATCAAAACCAGCATCTGTTATGGTGATGATTAACAATCTTTCGTTAAATGGTGACATCCGTCAACACCCCTACATGACTTGCCCGCTCGTTTTGCTGATACTGTTCGACCTAAGGTATCAACAGTTTTGGGATAATACCATACAAGACCACACCGCATACATCTATACCTGTCAGGACAAACTTGATTGGGGGTCCTTGAACCCATTTCTTCACTACAAAACAAAATTCCCTTTTTTACATTTTCCAAAAATTTCTTCATTTATCCTACCATTCTACCCATGCTACTTTACCACACATCTCACAAGGCTGATTAGGACGATATCCACCTTCAATCTGCCCATAACGGCAGTTACTGCAAATCCATGTTTTAGAATTTTTATAATGAAACCTCTTCCAACCGCCACCCTTATACCCGCAAGTAAAGCACTCTTTAGGGGACTCAGTATCCATTTGCCCCTGAAAACAATTAGGACATCTCCAAAAATACATTTTTCTTTCACATCTTAAAGTTATTCATAAGTACTATTGATGTTCCAATTAAACCTTGCCACTTTTGATGATAGGAAAAGAATGATTAAAACCTCATACATCTTTTCAGACCCACGAAAAGCATTTACTGAGTGGGTCTGAAAAGATATAATCAGCGATTCCTTATGTATCTGAAATTAGAAATCAACCTCTGTATCGTAGTAGCAGCACTTAAGCAGCTTTTCCATTTCTTCCTGTGAAGGCTGACGGGGATTGGAGCCTGTGCAAGCGTCACCGATAGCATTCTTTGCAATTTCGGGGAGCTTCTCCAGGAATACTTCCTCGGGAACAAAGCCCTGCTCTGTAGGATAGCTGTCTGCACCGTAGTTCTTGATGCAGTGAGGAATGTTCAGATCATCATTCATCTTGCGGAGGTAAGCGATAAGGTTCTTAACCTTTTCCTCTGTTGTAGCACCGCCGAGACCCATTTCATCAGCGATCACGCCGTAACGCTTGGCAGCTGTCTCGTCCTTGGCATTGAATGCGATAACCTTGGGAAGATACATAGCGTTAGCTGCACCGTGGATAATGTGTGCACCGTACTTTTCAAAAGCAGCACCTGTCTTGTGAGCCATGGAATGAACGATACCGAGAAGAGCATTTGAGAATGCCATACCTGCGAGACACTGTGCATTGTGCATTCTTGCACGGCACTCCATATCGCCGTTATAGGACTTTACAAGGTCAGCCTGGATCATCTTGATAGCGTGGAGAGCGAGAGGATCTGTATAATCACAGTTAGCTGTTGAAACATAAGCCTCTACAGCGTGTGTGATAGCGTCCATACCTGTGTGAGCAGTAAGCTTCTGAGGCATTGTCTCAGCAAGTGCGGGATCAACGATAGCAACATCGGGAGTGATCTCGAAGTCAGCGATAGGATACTTGATACCCTTGTCGTAATCTGTGATGATAGAGAATGCAGTTACCTCTGTAGCTGTACCCGATGTGGAAGGAATAGCACAGAACTGAGCCTTCTTACGAAGCTCGGGAATACCGAATACCTTGCACATATCCTCAAATGTGCATTCGGGATACTCATACTTGATCCACATAGCCTTTGCAGCGTCGATAGGTGAGCCGCCGCCCATAGCAACGATCCAGTCAGGCTCGAATTCAAGCATCTTCTGTGCGCCGTTCATAACGGTTGTAACGGAAGGATCGGGCTCAACGCCGTCAATTATCATAGTTTCCATGCCTGCTGCCTTAAGATAATCCTCAGCCTGCTGCAGGAAGCCGTTTCTCTTCATAGCGCCGCCGCCGACAACGATAACAGCCTTCTTACCCTTAAGGCTCTTAAGGTTTTCAAGTGCGCCCTTGCCGTGATAAAGGTCTCTGGGTAAAGTAAATCTTGCCATTTTAAAATTCCTCCAAGTGTAATATTTTTTGGTAAAAATACCATATGATACATTTTGTACAGAAAGCACAACCCGATTGTTGCTTTCAACAACTTAATTCTAGCACATAAGATAGATTTTGTAAAATATAAATAAAGCATAAGTCATATATTTTTTGACATGACTTTAACAATCACACTTTTCTGTTGATTTATACCGTGATTTTATACATATACGAAAGATATGATACAGCTATATATAAAATATTAAATAAAGGAAAACAAAAAAATATATTATTGCAATAGATGAAAAAATGTGCTAAAATATAGAATGATCAATTATATACAGCGGTAATATGCTCTGCAGCAGAATGGAGAAGAGAAAAAATGGGAAAAGATAACAGAGAATATAATAAAAAGCCCTCACGGGATAACCGCCCCGAATTTCCGAAAAGAGCCGTTATAACAGGCGGTATGCCCTACGGCAACAAGCAGCTCCACTTCGGACACGTAGGCGGCGTTTTCGTTTTTGCCGATGTATATGCACGTTTTCTCCGTGACAGGATAGGCAAGGAGAACGTTATATTCGTTTCGGGTACAGACTGCTACGGCTCACCTATCGCCGAGGCATACAGAAAGCTGTGTGCGGAAGGCTACACAGGCTCTATCCGTGATTTTGTACAGTCCAACCACGAGGCACAGAAGAAAACTCTCGATGACTATAACATCAGCCTTGACCTTTTCGGTGCATCTGCTTTAGGAAAAACGGCTGAAATGCATGATAACGTATCGGATAAATTCATAAGAAAGCTTTATGAGCTGGGTCACCTTGAAAAGATCTCCACGGCTCAGTTCTACGATGAAAAGGCAGGCACATTCTTAAACGGCCGTCAGGTAGTGGGAAAATGCCCCGTTCAGGGCTGCTGCTCCGAAAAGGCATATGCGGACGAATGTGATCTGGGTCATCAGTATATGCCCGCAAATCTTATAGATCCCAAAAGCACCGTAACAGGCGAAACACCTGTTATGAAAAATGTTGATAACTGGTATTTCAGGCTTACGGAATATAACGATATCCTTAAGTCCATGGTTGAGGATATGCAGAAGCAGGAAAATGTACGTCCCGTTGTTGCAAAGACCATAAAGGAATTTTTGGAACCTCCCGTGATCTATGTCATGAACACCTTCAAGGAGGTATATGACAGCGTAAAGGATAAAATGGCTGAACATCAGCTTATCGAGGAGCCTAAGAAAACATCATTTACAATAGTATTCAAGACTCTTCACGAAAGAGACGAGGCTTGTAAGATACTCACCGAAAACAAGGTACGCTTCAGAGAGGGCAAGACACTTGTTCCCTTCAGACTTACGGGAAATATCGAATGGGGCGTAAAGGCACCAAAGCTTCAGGACGAAAACGACCTTACCGTATGGGTATGGCCCGAATCCCTGTGGGCACCCATCTCCTTTACCGCCGCTTATCTTGAAAGCGTGGGCAGATCTGCTTCCGAATGGGCGGATTACTGGTGCTCAAAGGACGCAAAGGTATATCAGTTCATCGGTCAGGATAATATCTATTTCTATGGTATCGCCGAGCCTGCAATGTGGCTTGCAATGCAGGACAGCGACAACTCAAAGCTTACCGCACAGCCTGAGGAAGGCTCTCTCCAGCTGCCCGTACTGGTTGCAAATCATCATATCCTTTTCCTCGACAAGAAGGCATCAAGCAGCAGCGAGATAAAGCCGCCTATGGCAGCCGAGCTTCTTGATCATTATACAGCTGAACAGCTGCGTATGCACTGGCTCAGTCTCGGTCTCGGCATGAGAAGTGTAAGCTTCTGCCCCAAGGTGCTGAACCCTGCCGCAAAGCCTGAGGAAAGCGATCCCGTAACAAAGGAAGGCTTCCTGCTTTCAAATGTATTCAACCGTGTTATCCGCACCTGCTTCTATGATACACAGAAATATTTTGACGGTGAAATGCCTGTGGGACAGGTAGACGATGATATCCTTGCGGAAAGCGAAAAGGCGATCCTTGAATATGAACGCTTTATGTATAAGACCGAGTTCCATCAGGTGACCTATGTTCTTGATTCCTATATTAGAAAGGCAAGCAAGTACATGGCAAAGGCAAAGGCAGAAGCCGACAAGTCAGAGGACGAGGCACTGCGTAAGAAGTATCTGATCAACACCTTCCATATGATACGTACAGCAGCAGTTCTCCTTCACCCTCTTGCTCCCGTTGGCACGGAAATGGTCCTTGATTATCTTAACTGCGGTGAGGATTTCTGGAGCTGGGACAATATATTCGCAACATTTGCGGATATCCTCCCCGGTGAGACATCTCACAAGCTTAAGTTCCTTGAACCCAAGGTAGATTTCTTCAAGCGTCACCCAAGCCAGTTTGCACAGAAATGATCATATCATATTATGGAATACCGCTTATCTTCTATGCAAGACGGTATTCCATAATCTATATTATAAAAATATATTTAAGATGGTGTTTAAATGAGCAATAAAAAAGGCAAAAAGAATAACAGGAAAAACAATCAGCGCGGTAATAACAATGCGCCGAAAAATCAGAACAAAGCGGCAGCTCCCGAAAAAGCAGCCGAAAATATCATAGATATAGATGAAAACGAATTCAAAAATATATTCGATTTTGACCCTGATGCCGAAGCGGCGGAAGCAAATACCGAGGATAAAGCAGAAGCCGCTGCCGAAGCAGTGGCAGAACCTGTAAAGGAAACTGCTCCACAGCCTGAAAAGGCAGTATCCGAAAAGACAGACGCTCCTATGGAGATATCACTCTCCAAGCCTCAGAAGCCTGTTGAAACGAAACAGCCTGTCCGTCCGTCAGCAGTGCAGAAGCCTGCCGAAACGGAAAAGAAAACGGAAGCTCCCACGCCTGCTGTACAGAAAAACACTTCACAGCCTGCAAGGACAGCCGAGCCTGAACAGGATAACAGTCTGCCGCCCATAACAAGACCCGCTCCCACTCCTCCGCCGCAGAAGGCGGTTATCAGAAATGAGATAACAAACGAGCAGCAGGACGCACTTGACAAGCTGGAACAGGATCTTGCAAGGGCACAGTATAAAAAGGAACGTGAAAATCAGCGTGCCGAACAGAAGCGTCAGGAGGAAGCACGTATAGAAGCCGAGCGTATGGAAAAGGCAAAGGCTGTTCAGGAAAAGGCAAACCGTGCCGCCGAGCGCTCCGCACAGATAGAAAAGGAAAAGCAGCTTAAGAAAAACAGTAATCCCGAAAAGCCCAAGGAGGTCACCCCCGTCAAAAAGGAACGTGACCCTATGCTTGGAATGAATATCCTTAAGGGCGCTGCTGTACTTCTGGTGGTTGCGGGCATCGCCTATGCAGGCGGTATGATGTATACAAAGACCCTTAACGACAGCTTTATACAGTCAATGGAAAAGGAGCTTATGGGTATTGCCGCTGCAGGCGCATCAGCCGAAAACGATACTGTCATAACAGACGGCGCACTTACCAACGAACAGAAGGAAGAGCTTGGTCTGACCCTGTATCTGCCCGATACGGACAAGGACGGTCTCTCCGATCATTACGAGCTGAACGTAAGCGATACAGACCCGAAAAACTCCGATACAGACGATGACAATATCTCAGACGGTGCAGAGCTTTATTCGGGAACAGACCCAAAAACAGCCGATGATTCTTCTGCTGCCGTGACAAACGTTATCTCCGTTGAGGGAGCGTCCGTTGAAATAACGGGAAAGCCACAGAACGCCCTTGCCTCGATAGACAGGGTAACAAACAACAGTATCTTAGGTGCATCGGGCGTTGTAGGCTCGGCTTATGAATTCTATACAGCCTCCGCAATGCAGAGCTGCCGCATCACTATAGAATATAACAATGAGGATCTGCAGACATGGGCAACAAATCCCCTTGACCTTGCGATCTTCAAATTCAACAGCGAGACCCTTTCCTTTGACAAGCTTGAAAGTACCCCCGACCCTGCTTCATGCAGTGTATCTGCCGATATAGATTCTATCGGTATATACGCTATCGGTGATACGAATTATATGCAGGAGGAATACAACACAAGAATATTCTTCCTTATCGACAATTCAGGCTCAATGTACCCCGAGGAGCAGTGTCCCAACTCAGAGGAAAACGATGTTGAGTTCAAGCGTCTTGATTTTGCCTGCAATCTGATAGACAAGCTGGGCACAAACGCCGAATACGGTGCTGCACAGTTTACAGGTACATACACCAAAATAAGCGATATAACCGCCGATACGGAAGCCGTAAAATCGGGAATAAGCAATATCAGAAATCTGGAGACCTATTTTGACGGAACGGAGATCGCTCAGTCCATAATAAATGCAGTGGACGAAATGGGAAAGAACAAGACCGACAAGAACTATATCGTTCTTCTTACAGACGGTTATCCCTCCTCCGTAAATCCCGTAAGAGAAGCAGAGGCTGTCAAAAAGGCTGTGGACAATAATGTGACCATATTCACTATCGGTCTGGGCAAGCGTATAGATGCAGATTATCTCAGCAACATCGCCGCTGCCACAAACGGTCAGTTCTTCCAGGTATCAAATGCCTCCGCACTTGACAGGATATGCGGCAAGATAGACAGCTTCATGTCCTTCAACAAGACCACCGTTTCTCTTTCAGTTGATGAAAATACACAGTCAACAGATGTGTATATCCTTGCGGATTCAGGCTTCAATGTTGACAAGGACAGTATGTCCTACAATAATTTCCGTGCCGACTTCTCCGAAACAGGCACAGATTACGGTATCGCCGAGCTTACAAGACAGTATTTCACAGGTGAGCTCAAGCTTTCCGCAAAGGGCTATACAGCCGATGACGGCAGAGAGATCACAGGCTATGACCTTAACAGCGTTGCTCAGCTTGTTGACGGAAAACCCGATCTTGTTGACCTTAAGATAGGCTTCCTGGATACATACAACGAATATCTTGCACTTGAAAACAAATGGGACTACGGCAGATCAAAGGACGGTATGCTCAAATATACCACCGATACCATCGACTTTATCAATGCTCACGATATGACAACTATCGTTCAGCCATATACAGTCAAGCTGCCCGAGGTGGAAAGCTGGATAGAGATGCTCCAGAAGATAACCTTCCAGAGACTTCCCGAATTTTCAAGCTTTGAATGTGCCGTTGTAAACAGTATTCTCCATGACGGCTCAGACAAGGATATGCTCAATGCATTCAATTATATGCAGAATCTGCATAATTCGAAGCAGAAGTGTACCGTATATGATTTCGGCTATCACGGCGATGAAGCCTTTGATATTCTCCTTGAAGAGCTTACAAGAGGCAACCCTGTTGTTATCTCCCTTGACGGCTCCGCACTGAATGCGGTAAGACTTCTCCGTGAATCAGAAAACACAAACAAGCTGGTACTTGAGACCTATAACTGCAACAACATGGGCAAGACCACCTATGTATCACTTCTCCGCTCCCCTGTATATGACGGAGAAAAAACCCCCTACTATCAGTATTCAGCCTCTGTTGACGGACAGGAAATGTCACTTAAGATGTATATAACAAAGTGATCCCACGATAAAAGCCCTCTGCACAGCTTCAATAATGATACTATGCAGAGGGCATTTCTGTACTGTTACATAGCTATATCAGCTTTGCATGATCATATTTTTTCCTGAGCTTTTCAAGCGCTCTCTTCTCTATCCTTGACACATAGGAACGGGATATCTTAAGCTTTACAGCCACTTCTCTCTGAGTAAGAGGCTTTATACCGTAAAGTCCGTAGCGGTATTTTATTATCTCACGCTCACGGCTGTCAAGGCAGGCTTCAACAAAATCATAAAGACTTCCTGCTTTTATAATAGTGTCTACCTTATCCTCCATGCACTCATCAATGGTAATAATATCCATAAGGGTCATGGTGTTGCCGTCCTTGTCGGTATCTATAGGGTCATCCATATACACATCGAGAGCGGTTTTCTTAAGACTGCGGAAATGCATCAGAATCTCGTTTTCGATGCATTTGGCGGCAAAGGTGGCGAATTTTATGTTACGCCCGCTGTTGTAGCCTGAAACAGCCTTTATCAGTCCGATAGTTCCGATTGAGATAAGATCCTCCTGATCTGTACCGCTGCCGTAATATTTTCTTACGATATGTGCCACTAGACGCATATTATGCTCGATAAGACGGCTTCTTGCGGAGCTGTCACCCTCTTCAAGCTTTTTGAAGCATTCCGCTTCCTCACTTGCAGAAAGCGGCTTGGGAAAGGCTGTACCCTCAATATGAAGCGCAAAGCAGAGAAGTCCTCCGAATATAGATTCGATCAAAGCAGAAAGCATATGTATCGTCTCCTTAATGTAAACTCAATAATATATATGATATTCTGTGACAAATTATGTTATAATTTTATACTTTATTAAGAAAGGAATGAATTTTATGGTACTCAGAAGTATGGATACCACTGCATCACAGCTTATGGACAGCATCACATCAGGCTGGAATCTGGGAAACACTCTTGACGCATACGGCAGGCTCAAGGGTAAGCATTCCCCTAAGGAATATGAGACTGTATGGCATAATCCTCCCGCATCTCAGGAAATGTTCCGCATCATAAAGGACGAGGGCTTCAATGCAATACGTATTCCGATAACATGGCGTGAGCATATCGACGATGAGGGCAATATCGACCCTGACTGGCTTGACCGTGTAAATGAAGTAGTTGACTATGCCGTTGACCTTGACCTTTACTGTATAATCAATATCCATCACGACTGCGGCGAAAGAGGCTGGATAAAGGCTTCGGAGGAAAGCTTCGGCGAAAACAAGGCAAAGCTTGAAAACATCTGGACTCAGCTGGGTGAGCGTTTTAAGGACTATGATGCACGGCTTATAATCGAAGGCTATAATGAGATACTTGACGGAAACGGCAAATGGACAGAGCCTGCCGATGACAGCTCATATGAGATAATAAACAGATATAATCAGCTTTTTGTCGATACTGTGAGAAAAACAGGCGGAAACAACTCACGCCGCTGTCTTATGCTGCAGACCTATTCCGCTGCCTGCACCGAAAGAACTCTGAACGGCTTTAAGCTGCCAAAGGATAACGTCCCCCACCGTCTTATCATTCAGGTGCATAATTATGACCCACAGACCTTTACCTTCCCCGAGGCTCACAACAACAGGAGCAGAGCCGAATGGGGCAGCGATGAGGATATCGCAATTCTTGACAAGCTTTTTGCGGAGCTTGCCGCCTATGCGGATAAAATGGGCTGTCCCGTTACAGTGGGAGAATGCAGCACTATCGACAAGAACAACAACAGCCACCGTGCCGCTTATGCATATGATTTTGTCTCCCGTGCCACAGTGAATAATATCAAGTGCTTCTGGTGGGATACTCCCGATATGGGATTTCTTGACAGAAATAATCTGTGCATAAAGCACCGTGATATCTGTGATGCTGTCGTAAAGGGATTTTCAGTGAGAAGGTGATGATCTGATACATATTTTCACATATATGCGTCATATATTTCGGTATATGGCGTATTAATAATTTATACGAATTAGTTTTAAACTTCATTATTGACAGATAATATCAAAATTGGTAAAATATATACATAACAAAAGTGATAAAGAATATCTACAGCATTATCTGAAACAATAATTGGGGGAATAAAAATGTCTGAAAAGACGTCTGCACCAACTACCGAATTCAGTAAAAAGCTTACCAAATACATAAACGAAAGCGGTTATACCGTTTCAAAGCTTTCACAGATCACTGAGCTGGGTCGTACAAGCATACAGCATACCATGTCGGGAAAGCTTATTCCCGCAAGAGGCTTTATGGATACCCTGTGCCCTATTTTACCCATAACGCCTGCTCAGATGGAAGAATTAATGGAGCTTTATCAGATAGAAAAGGTTGGCGCAAGAACTTATCATAACAGATTCTTAATAAAAAAAATAATTGAGGGACTTTCTCATTACAGGATAAAATCTGCCGAGGCTGTTGTAACGATCTCGGGAGAGGCACCTCATTATCATGGTTTTAATGTAGTATCGGGCGTTATCAATGTAAACAATGCCCTCAGAAATATTATTATCCACGAGGTCAAAAAAGAGGACAGCTGTATTTCTACATCTATCCCCTATGACAATAATCTTTTTTATGATATGGCTGTACAGCTTTTTGCAGCTTCCGAAAAACCTGTTATTCTTAATCATTTCATGCGGGTTTTCAAGCGTGAGGATTCTTCCGCAGATACGGCAAATCTGCATAATCTTGACAATGCATTGAAGCTTTCTTTGAATCCAAAGCTTATTTACCGCCCTATGTATCACTATGCCTACAAGGAAAGCTTAGACGATTTTCTGCCTGCCTTCCCCTATGGCATGATAACCTCGGATTATGCTGTTATCATATCAGCGGATTACAGAAATGCTGTCATATCTGACGATAAAGCCTTTTACAGTCTCATCAGCGAGCATGTAAAGGAAATAAACAAGCACTCAATGCTTATGATAGAAGCTGTTACAGAAGGACCTATGTTCAACATATTCCTGCAGTCAGCATCTATGTTCCATGCGTCCATTGAATATCAGCCTTGTCTTACTGCCTTTCTGACTGAGGATATGATAAAGAAGCATATCAAGGATATCCCCGATAAAACCGCAATACTTGAAACCATTTCAACCATGTTCTTCAGTGAGGACGGAGAAGCCGCCGACAGTAACAGAAGTCAGGTATATACCGTAAACTTTACGAAGGAAGGTCTTGAAAATTTCACCGAAACGGGACGAATGAGAAATCTTCCCGGTGAGCTGCTCAACGAGCTGACCGTTCAGGAGCGTATACAGGTCCTTGAACAGCTTAAGGAAAATATAGATCTGTTTACCATGCTTGACAGCACAAGGATAAATGTACCCGAATTTATGCAGATCATTTCTCTTTCAAACAGAAGTATAATCATCTCCTGTCTGCTTGATGAAAAGCGTTTCTGCTGTCTGCTTAACGAATCGGGACTTTGCTCCGCATTTGAGGATTTTATATCCAATCTTGAAGATGAAAACGCTGTTTTTGACAAAGAATATACCATTGCCGCTATTGATGAATGTATCGAAAGACTGCGTAAAATGAAATAATAAAGCTTTGTCTGCCGTAATAAAAATTGCGGCAGATTTTTTCAGCCTATAAGTGCAGCTGTCAGCATTACCGCTCCTGCAATATATACAGTGGGGTTTTTTATATCAGATGACCATGCCCACAGAGGAAAAAGCAATGCGGAAACACACCCTGTCACTCTGCATATATTTATGACACTTCGTTCATTACAGGGTAAAAAAGCGGACAACAGCATATTTAAGATACGCCCTCCGTCAAGATGTCCCGACGGGATAAGGTTGAATATGCACAAAAACAGATTTACATATCCGAAAGTGGTCTCACCGAATATGAGAAACAACAGGAAATTTACCGTACAGCCTGCAAGAAGAACGGTTATTTCCTTAAAAAGAGACAATATCCTGCGTTTTTCGGGAACGATCATTATCCCTGCACCGTAAAGGGTCACCCCCTTTATATGAACGCCGTAAAGCCGCATCAGAAGATAATGTCCACACTCGTGCAGCAGACAGGCGATAAGTCCGCACAAAGCCGCTCCGTCCCGTGATACAGCAGCCATGAACGCCGTTACAGCAAAAAAGCTGAAGCATATCCTGAATCTTGTTCCGTATAAATCAAGCTCTATCAATGACTTTCTCTGCATTATCCACAGGGCTTTCCGCAAAAAAATCCGATATATATCCTGCTGTCTCCGTGATAAATCTGTCTGCGGGAGATGATGTTCCCGAAAGCCTGTGAAAGCTTTGCTGTATTTCAGATGCCGTATCGGGTGATACCATTCTCATCACAAGAAATCCCGTGGCGACGATTATCCCTATGACCGTTCTGAAAATCATCAGATCAAGTAAAAAGCTGCTTTTTTCGATATTTTCATTTACCGCCGCACTTTCCTCCGATGTTGCATTATCTGTCAGCTGCAGGTATTCAGCCATATTTCCGCCGCCCTTCATAAAATTCATTGTATAAATATATATGCTGACAGCTGATGATATATGCAGCCGACAAAATAATGACCAAAAGGTTTTGACTTTTACTTATATATTTAGCCAATCATCACAAACTTGTCACAAAACCAATAAATCGCCAAAAAAGTATATATTTTTTTAATATTTGAGTTCTATAATAGGTATTTGGTAATTTAAATATTTAAGAAAGGGTATATACCAATGGAAGCTTATGTTATTTTCAAGGACCTTGCTATTATTATCCTTGCCGCCGAATGCTTCGGACTTATCGCAAGAAAGCTCAAGGCACCTCAGGTAGTGGGACAGATCATAGCAGGTCTTATCATCGGACCCGGTATTCTCGGATTCGTTGAACAGTCGGACTTTATCACTGCAATGGCAGAAGTGGGAGTAATGCTCCTGATGTTCTCGGCAGGTCTTGGAACAGACCTTAAGGAGCTTATGAACACAGGTCTGCTTGCGCTTATCATCGCTTGCGTAGGCGTAGGCGTACCGCTGATTGGAGGATTTTTCCTGTTCTCCTTCTTCTATTACGGCGGTATCCCCGATGCAGGCACGGTGGAATTCTTTACGGCAATGTTCATCGGCACTATCATGACAGCTACTTCAGTAAGTATTACAGTACAGGCTCTGAGAGAGCTGGGACACCTTAAGTCAAAGGTAGGAACACTTATCCTCAGTGCAGCTATCATTGACGATGTTATCGGTATCGTTGTACTTACATTTGTTATCAGTCTTTCGGGCAGCGGTACATCAGGTGCAGAGGCTGGCGCTGTTTCATCTGTCATCATCAAGATTCTGCTTTTCTTCGTATTTACAGTAGTTATCGGTCTCGGTGCATATCAGCTGTTCAAGCTTCTCAACAAAAGATATACTCACCGCCGCCGTCTCCCTATTTTCGGTCTTGCATTTGCTATGCTCATGGCTTACTGTGCCGAAAAATTCTTCGGTATCGCCGATATCACAGGTGCTTATGCGGCAGGAATCATTCTCTGCAACATTCAGGACAGCGACTATGTTGCCGAAAAGATGGATATCAGCTCATACATGATCTTCGGACCTATCTTCTTTGTAAACATCGGTCTTAAGACAGAGTTCAGCAACATGACATCAGACCTTATCACCTTCTCGGTACTTTTCGTTATCGTTGCTCTTCTTACTAAGATAATCGGCTGCGGTGCAGTTACAAAGCTTGCCAAGTACAGCTGGAACGACAGTCTTAAGGTTGGAATAGGCATGATGACAAGAGGCGAGGTAGCGCTTATCGTTGCATCAAAGGGTCTTTCGGCAGGACTTATGGATCAGAAGTTCTTTACTTCGGTTATTCTTCTTATCATATGCTCCTCGATCACAACGCCCATTATCCTCAAGCTTTTATACAAGGGCGAGGATTCAAATGCAAACGGCGGACACAGCTCAAAGCTTGCAGATAAAGCGGAAAAAACTCCCGCAATGACAGCGGCTGACTGATAATATATACATATAAACAAAAGCGATCCTTTCAATTCGGAAGGATCGCTTTATTATTATACCTGTGATGAGATCCTCCTTATGATCTCATTTGCCTTTGCATATATCCTTTCAGGCTCGTCATTGATAAAGAACTGTCCTCTTTCATAAAGGACACGTCCGCCTACCATTGTAAGCGCCACATTGCTTTTTGAGCCGCTGTATACAAGATTATTCACAATATTGTTTACAGGCTGCATATTGGGCATATTAAGGTCGATTATGACGATATCCGCCAGCCTTCCCGCTTCAAGCCGTCCGCTGTCTATACCCATAGCCCTTGCACCGCCCGAAAGAGCAGCTTCAAGAACAGCGGCGGCCGGCATGGCAGAAGCATCGCCTGTCCTTAATTTCTGCAGCACCACCGCAAGATACATCTCCCTGAACATATCAAGGGCATTATTGCTTGCAGGACCGTCAGTTCCTACAGCAATGCCTATTCCCCTTTCATGCATTTCACAGAGAGGAGCGATCCCGCTTGCAAGCTTTGCATTTGAAGAGGGATTTGTAACGGCGAAAAGTCCCCTGTTTTTGTATATCTCCATATCTTCATCGGTCATATATACACAGTGGAAGCCGCCGCCGCCGTAATTATACAAGCCTACGCTTTCAAAATATGCGGTGGGTGTCATTCCGTGCCGCTGTATGCAGCCCTCCACCTCGGAAGCAGTCTCTGAGCTGTGAGCATACACAGGCGCATGATATTTTTCGGCAAGCTGTGCAATATCCTTAAGAATATTTTCAGATGTGGTATATTCCGCATGAAATCCCAGCTTATATGATATAAGAGGATCTTTCCCGTTAAAGCGGTTATAATAATCCTCCAGCTTTTCAACAGATTCGCTGAAATCATTGACCGCACCGCACAGTACTGCCCTGAAGCCACAGTCGGTCATAGCCGAAACAAAATCATCGGGATAGAAATACATATCAAAGCAGGAGGTAATTCCGCTTGTCAGATACTCCATTACGGCAAGCCTTGAAAGATGATAGATATCATCACCTGTCAGCTTTGCCTCTCTGGGAAAAATCTGTTCATTGAGCCATCTGTCAAGGGGCATATCATCGGCACAGCTTCTTAAAAAGGTCATAGCCGAATGAGTATGCGCATTGCAGAAGCCGGGCATCACAAGTCCGCCATGAGCGTCTATCAGCTTATCATAGCTGCCCTCATAATGCTCACCCGAAAAAATAATCCTGTCATTTTCGATACAAAGCTCGCCTTTTCGGAGCGTGTCCGAAAGGATATATCCGTTTGTTATTTTAGTTTTCATCTGCTATATCCTCTGAATATCACAGCTCTTTTGAAATATTTCTGACAGATTCGGTGATAAGCTGCTTGAATAGGGGCGCAACTCTGTCGGCGGTCTCCTGTACCTCAGCATGAGAAAGAGGCTTGCTTGATACTCCGCACGCAAGGTTAGAAATACAGGAAATACCTACTACCTTCATTCCGCAGTGTCTTGCTGCAATAGCCTCACAGGCTGTGGACATACCCACTGCATCCGCACCGAGTATACGCACCATGCGCACCTCTGAGGGTGACTCATAGTTAGGACCTGTCAGCTGGATATATACTCCCTCTCTGAGAGGAATATCAAGAGTACGTGCAGCCTTTTTAACAGCATTTCTCAGCTGCTTATTGTATATCTCGCTCATATCGGGGAAGCGGACACCAAGCTCATCGGCATTTTCACCTATCAGCGGAGAAGGCGCCATGCATATCTGGTCATTGATAAGCATAAAATCTCCGCATTCAAAGCTGTAATTTACGCCGCCTGCCGCATTTGTCACAAACAGCACCTTTGCACCCATAAGCTTCATGAGCCGTGTGGGGAGAACCACATCCTCCATAGGATATCCCTCATAATAATGCACTCTGCCCTGCATTATAACAACGGGGATATCGTCGATATATCCGAATACAAATCTGCCCTTATGTCCTGCAACGGTAGATGTGGGAAAACCCTCGATCTCCGAATAATCAAGAGTAGCCTCGATCCTTATTTCATCTGCGTAGCCGCCCAGTCCCGAACCGAGAATAAGCGCTATTTCAGGTGTAAAGCTGATCTTGCTTTTAAAGCATTCATAGCATTTTTCCAGTCTTTCATAAATCTTTGACATATAAATCTATCCTTTCTGTTACAGAAAAAGACCGTTCCGTCAGGAGCAGTCTTTTCCTTTTTTATTTTAGCCCCTAGGCTTATCAACTGTAAACGGTGTGAGAATTTCTCTTACCTCATCTGCACACTCGGGTCTGACCATATACTTTATATACTCACCCAGCATTTCTTCATGTGTATAGGTTCTTCCCTCGATCTTGAAGTTGGAAAATCCCATGGGAAGATACTTATTATAAACAGCATCGCATGAAATATATGTTTTTTCGTTCATGCCGTTTGAAAGTGAGGTATTATAAGGGCAGCTGAACGGCTTTTCACCCTGAGGAACAATATCCATATGAAGCGCAGACGGACCTGCAATAGGCAAAATTTCATTAATGATGATCTGCTGTTTGCCAAGATACTGATAGTGATATTTTCTCCATTTGCAGTTTGAAACACATATTGCGTTAAGCAGGAACTCACACTTATCCTTATGAGGAAGTGTTTCTAAGAAGTCAAAATTATTATTCCAGTTATAATCAAGCACAACAAGACGATAATCTTTTTCAAGCTCCTTCTTAAGCTCTTCTGCATCCTCGATCTGCTTACAGGTAGAGGACGTATATGTGAATTTAGGATATGTCTTTCTGAGATATTCTTCAAGAAGGGGGGAAAAAATAATGATCTCGTTAAGCTCATTTTCTGTTATCTGACATATTGCATTACAGAAGGGATCCTTAAGATGTCTTTCCTCTATCATAGGATTGGTAAAGGTCATTCTTACGGGAATATTTCTGCTGTTATATGCTTCAACAAGATTTTTTACTCCCTCTAACGGAATACCGCCTCTTATAGCACGGCCGCCGTTCCAGAGTGCAGGCGGAAATGTACCGTATACCGAAGCAACCTCAACGCCCTCATAAAAAAGCTCAGGGCGTGTTTTAAGAAGATCAATAAAATTAATATTAAGTGCACAGTGGGTAGTAATACCCGGAATATGAAATTTTGCGTTCATTTTTCTTTTCTCTCCAAATCAAATTTTACTGCTATGTATAAACAGATGTAATTATTCGTCGTCAAAGTTGCCGGGAATATTAAGCTGCTTTACAGGAATTCTCTTAAGAGGTGAATAAGAAAACTTATTGCATGAAGCGTCACCGTTTACAAGACCTCTTTTTTCACAAAGCACCTTACCGCCGTCCTTTGCTCTTACTCCGAAGGTACAGTACTGACACTGAGGCTGAATATCATTTCCAAAATACTTTTTCTTTGCCATAACAATCTCCATTCCTCCGCCATACATATGCGGAATACAAGCTAAATGCTGTATTTACTGCTGTATGCATAAATACACGAATATATCATTAATAACATTATATCACATTTTTTTCGTTTTGACCATACTGTTTTTGCGATAACAGCAAAATCGTCATAATCAACAAAAACAGCGAGGATAATGGTGGATTATGACGAATACTGATATCTCCGTCAGACATGACCGATATATATGCTTCACGATACAATATCCCATAAAGCCTGTCACAGATGATATATGAAAGGAAAGCTGCCGCAAAACGTGATATTATCATTTTTGATATTCCGATACGGCCTTTGCATACGGAGGCTATCTGCATGAAAACCGATATTCCTCCAAAGGAAACAAGTGCCGCCGCTGTGGGAAGAAAGCTTACAGAATTTGTTTTATAGGCTGTAAGCTTTGTGATATCGGTCATTGAACGTATGCTTATGTAAATATCATAAGGGTCGGTATGAAAAATATTTCCAAGTACCGATGAAATATGTACAGTCACTCCAAGTGCTTCGGGGATTGACAGAAGTGCAGACATAAACAGTATCACGGCACACATTTTCATAAGTGATACACCGCCTTTGCATACTGCTTCGGTTATCATAGACGATGAAAAACACAGCTCGGTTTTTCCGCTGCTTTTTTCGGGCAGCTTTTTTCCTATGCCGCAGAGTATACCTATTATTACATTTGCAGCTATACATGAGATAAAAACAGCCGCTCCGCAGCCTTTATTTCCGAATACCTCCAGTCCCACTGCCGAAAAAATAAATGCGGGACCCGCTCCGAAGCACCAGCAGAGCATATTCTCCGCGTCCTCCCTGCTGACGCTTTTCTTATCATAAGCCTGTACGATAAGGGACGCTCCCACAGGATATCCTGCCGCCATGCTCACAAGAAAAACCGCTCCCATATCGGAGGGTATACGGAAAATATACCGTCCGATGATACCGAAGGGTCTGCCTGCCGCCTTATATAATCCGCTTGAAATAAAAAGCTCCGACAGCACCATCATCGCAAAAAGTGACGGTATTATCACATTCATACAGCTTAAGACCGCTTCCTTTACAGCCTGTGAGGCTTTTTCGGGAAAGCATACAAGTGCAGTCCCCGATAACAGCACCGCTATTGAAAATATATATTTTTTCATTTGCTGCCCTCCCCCATCTGAGCTGCAGGGGTAAATTCCACCGATGATACCTTTCCGTAAACGATAATACTGTCATTGCTCATACATGAAACGGTAAGTCCGTTTCCCCATATCTCGATATACATATCCGTTGACCTGAGCTTTATATAAAGGTCGTTACATTCAACTACCTTGCGGAAGCTGTCTATCTGCATATATCCGCTGCTGTCCATTGTTATTCTCGTTTTGGGATAAAGACCGCATTTTACAAATTTTGCCGTTCCTCCCGAAAAAATATCCGATAAGCTCATACCCTGCCGCCTTTCATTCCTATAAAAATTAACTGTTATATTAAATATATTGACGACAGGAAAAACATATACATAATATATAAATGTAAATCGGAGGAATCAAGCACAAATGAAAGCTGTTTATTATTCACCTGTTTCGGGTACCGTAAAACTTAATATAACCTCTTCCGACGGCTGTGACCGTTCAGCCGATCTTATTACACGGCTTACAAATACAGTGCGCTACAGCGGACTTACAGCCGATCAGGGAGTTATCACACTGTATACCGACAGGCAAAGCCTTAAGCGTATCATCCTGATAGCCGAAGAGCTTGAAATGTCTGTCAGTATAACCGAAAAAAAGGGCTTGTACTTTTTATTCAGCCGATATTCTGCACGTACAGGTATTCTCATAGGTACACTTCTGGCACTTGCGGTAATAATATTTTTGTCAAATATCGTTCTGCGTATCGAAGTATACGGAAATGAAACGATAAGCGAAAAGCAGATCCTTTCTATCCTTAAGGATAACGGAATAACCTACGGCACCTTTATCCCCTCTGTAGACCTGCGCAGAGCTGAGATATCCTTACAGACATCATCGGATAAGCTTGCATGGGCAGGCGTACGGCGTATGGGCTTCCGCATTATCGCCGAAGTATCCGAAGCAACCGAAAAACCGCCTATGATATCAAAGGAACGTCCCTGCAATATCATTGCCGACCGTGACGCACAGATAACCTCAATATCGGTACAAAGCGGTATGCTTATTCCCATGAAGGGGGATACTGTCCGAAAAGGCGAGCTGCTTATCAGCGGCGTTGTTGCAAAGGAATTCAGAGGGGCATATTATGTTCATGCTATTGGCGAGATAAAGGGAAAATACCGTGAGGAAATAACGGTCACTCAGAAGCTGACCGATTATATCACCGTCTATGATGAGCCCTTTACAAACCGTCAGCTGAATATTTTCGGTATGACCATACCCTTAAAGGGCAGCCGACAGCTTACGGGAAAATATGAGCTTTCCGCATATACCGACCATATACAGATGTTTACTCTTACACTTCCCATATCGGTGACCTATACAGAGGTGATGCCATATCACAAGGAGACGGTTTCCTATACCGAAGAACAGGCGCTTGAAATTGCGGAAGAAAAGCTGACTGCATATGAAAACAATATCCTGACCGATAACCATGCGGTTATCCTGGAAAGAGAGCTGACCGCAAATACTGATGAAAACAGCGTTATTCTTACTGCTGATTATATTCTCGAAGGCAGTATCGGCAGACAGTCCCCAATTTATTTTGATGTTCCCTCAGACAGCAGTGCTGACCTGAAGGATTAAAAAATTCATATGCTTGACATATACGTAAAAAAGATGTATAATATTATAAAATAAACCAAAGGATATGAATATGGCAGATAAACGTGAATTAAAGGGCAGCAGCCTTATGCTGTTTGCCGATGAATATGTTTCACTTGATATTGAAACAACGGGACTTTCTCCCGAAACCTGTGAAATTATCGAAATAGGCGCTGTACGTGTTTCCGAAGGAAAGGTGACGGAGGAATTTCAGAAATTTATCCGTCCCGATAAGCCTGTTCCCGATTTTATTACATCTCTTACAGGTATTACCAACGAAATGGTAGCTGACGCTGACGGTGCGGAAGCAGTATTGGCAGAATTTGAAGAATTTCTCGGTGACAGCCTTATCGTAGGTCAGAATGTAAACTTTGATATCGGCTTTTTATATGATAATATGCTGAAATATCTGGGAATTCCTATGACAAATGATTTTGCGGACTGTCTCAGAATAAGCCGCAATCTGTTTCCTGAGCTTCCAAATCATAAGCTTGCAACCTTAGTAAAGCATTTCGGACTTAGTCAGTCTGAGGCGCACCGTGCCCTTTCAGACAGCTATGACGCATTTCGCTGTTATGAACATATGCGCTGTTATGCCGAAAAGGAAATGCTTCTTGTTCCTGACAAGAAGGGTATGAGACTGAAAAAACGTCCTAAAGTGACGGCACAGAAAAAATAAAAAAAGGAGCTGATCGTATGCAGTTCTGCCGTAAATGCGGTGTTTCGGTAAACGGCAGCAAAAAATGCTGTCCTCTCTGTCAGCGAAAGCTTATCGGTACACCTGAACCCACAGCGGAAAGATATCCACGGATCCCTGCTCCAAGATTTACGCGGTATTTCGTTTTCAAAATAATCACCTTTGCTGCTGTTACCATATCGGTAATATCTTATGCGATAAATCTTATTGTAACGCCTGATTTTAAATGGAGCATCATTATAGGTCTTGCTTCACTTTGTCTCTGGGCGGCAAGCAGTGTTGCTATATGGTACAGGCGGAAGATAATCAAAAACATCATGTGGGAGCTTATTCTTATCACCCCTATGTGCATTGCATGGGATCTCAATACAGGCTGGCACAGGTGGTCACTTGATTTTGTATTTCCTTGTCTGTGTGCAGCGGCGATCACAGCTTCTATGATAATCGTTGCTGTAATGAAATATCGTCCTCAGGAGTATGTTATCTATCTTTTTGTTGAGGTGGTATGCGGTATAATACCGTTCATTCTTGTTCTGACAAACGTTACAACGATAGCGCTTCCGTCGGTAATATGCTCGGCGATAAGCGTTCTGAGCCTTGTTTCCATGTTCCTTTTCATAGGAAAAAACACGGGAAACGAGGTTAAAAGGAAATTCCATTTATAAAAATTACGGGGGTAAAAATTTTGAACATAAAAAAGATCATATCAGCCGTTTCTGCTGCAGCCGTAGCAGTTACAATGCTTACAGCCTGCGGAAGCACCGACGTTCAGGTGCCGACAAGCTCACAGTATGTATACAATTCCCTGTCCGATAAGGAAAAAGCCGCTTTCAACAAGATCTATTCGGGCGTTACGAATTATAAGCACAGCATTAAAATAAGCAGCATGAGCGAGGACGAATTCAATGATTTTATCCTGAAATTCTATTGCTGCGGCTCAGAGCTTTTTTATATGAGCGATCAGATCAAATATCAGATAAATGCCGACGGCAGAGTAAACGAATGCTTTTTCACATACGATTATTATGAGAACTCTACCAAATCAATGCAGGAACAGCTTGACGCAAAGGCTGATGAGATACTTTCAAAGATCACCTCCGATATGACCGATGCCGATAAGCTTAAATATATCCATGACTATATTATAGACAATGTTACTTACGATGCAGAGGCTATGGACTGTGATAATGTATACGGTGCGCTTATAAAAAACCGTACTCACTGTCAGGGTTTTTCTAAATCTATATGTTTTCTCTGTGATAAGCTCGGTATTGAATCTCTTCTTATTACAGGAGATGCAGGCGGCGGTCATATGTGGAATATGATAAAGCTTGATGATAAATGGTATCATCTTGACGCAACATGGGACGATCCCGATCACGGCGGAAGAAGCCGAAGCGATTATTTCCTTATTTCCGATTCAACCATATCACAGACCCATTCCGCAGATACATATATGGACTATCCCGATGCAGCCGCAGATTATGATTACAGAGGATAAAGTATAAAATCAGCAAAAACCCCGGATCTCCAAAAGAAATCCGGGGTTTTTCAGCTTTTATTATCTTCTCTTTTTCTTGCTGTTTACAACAATGATCGAACCGAAGAACAATATGGCAATAAATCCTACGCCGCCTATAATCATGATCTGATTCTGATCAAGTGTTTCCTTTTCTTCAACATTAAGTATATTGACTGAATTCATACAGTTTACTATTACGATCTTATCAGCGTCTGAAATAGTTCCTGTAAGACCTCTGAAATCAAAGGATATGTATTTTCCGTTTATTACGGTTGAATAACAAAGACCTGATTTTTTTCCTATAGTATATTCAGTTACATGAAATGCAGCACCGTCAGCCATAAGCTTATCGCTGGTTCTGTCTATCCTCACGTTTGCATCAAATCTCATATACTTATATTTTTCGGGATCGTTAAGGTATTCAGAAATAAGATTATAGTCACCTGTATTGCTGTTGAAAATCTTTTCTGATGTACTGTCACCAAAGCTTGTTATATAAAGCTCTATGGATTTATTTGCACTTTTGCCAAGAAAATGACCGTTATGCTTTTTAAAATCATTAGCCACAGTTGTTTCAACCGTACCTAGTGCATCAAGCTGCTTCTTTTCCATATTATCCTTGCTTACGCCGTTCCAGCCCTTAGGCTTAACAAAGCTTACATTTGCGCTGTCAATAACTATTCTGCCTTCCTCCGCAGCTGCGCTTTCCTCCTCAGCATAACATACTGTTGACGATGCTGCTACAACCAATGAAGTCAATACGGAAAGAGCAATTCTGAATAACTTTTTCATACGCATTATAAACTCCTTATTAATATAATTCAAAGCTAAAGCTGTATCCAACAAATCAGATACAGCCTTAAGCAAATAATATTATATCATAACGAAGTGTTATTTTCAACAGAAAAAAAGTAATTTTACAAAATATATACAGACATATAATAATCCAAGTAAATTATTCTGCTGCTACTTCTTCTGCGTTTTCATCATCAACAAGACTAAGTTCTTCAGCAGGTGCAGGCGGCTCCTCCATAAGACCATAACCGTAGATCTCTCTGTGAAGATCATTAACTATAGTTATACTATCCTCAGGAAGAACATCATACAGCTTTCTGTATTCATCAAAGAATTTCTTTACAGACTCATTATTTTCGGGGTCATTTCCTGCATAACCGCCGTTACGCCATTTTCTTGTAATGATCTTATTGATAAAGCTTGTCTTTTTATCCTCAAGCTGCTGTTTATATTCGCTGGGTGTCGGTGAATTATATCTGTGATACTTTTCAATTTCTATCAGCTCATCAAGGAGCTTCAGTGTTGCGTCAAATTTTGTGTAGAATATAGAAACATTTTTCAGCGACTCAAAAGCTGATACATTTTCATTAATGACCTTCATTCTCTTGCTGATATAAAGCTTTGTCATATCATCGAGAAATTCGGGAGAAACCTCCAGCTTTTTTTCATTTATTCCAAGTACGATATTCTGGAGCGCAATATCATTTGCACTGCCTTTATTTCCAAATAAACCCATAACATCACCTGTGCCTTGTGCATAAAATAGAACTTTTAAAAATATCCGACATCCGTGTAAAGCACATATATTTTCTTTAAAGAAATCTATCGGTGCATCACAGGAAGTCGGATAAAATAATTATTAATAGAGATTAGCAAGCAGCTTTTTCTTTTCAGCTGTAAATTCTTCCTTGGAGATAACACCTTCATCAAGCATTGACTTAAGCTTCTTCACAGCGTTCTGGAAGTCATCGAGAGACATATCATTCTTAAGCTCTGATGAAAAATCAATATGTACCTGTGTTATTTCGGGAGCAGGCTTGGAAGCTTCTTCCTCAGCAGATACTTCAAGATCAGCTGTTTCTGCAATAGTTTCTGTTACGGTATATGCGTCCTCAGCAGCCTCTGCCATGGGAGATTTCTCAACAACAGGAGTCTCTTCCTTGATAACAGGTTCCGGTTTGGTCTCCTCAACAGGATCAGATCCAACGATTTCCTGAACAGGCTCTGCGATTTCCTTTACCGGCTCAACTGCCTTGATAGGAACGATATCCTCAACTTCAACAGGCTTGATATCCTCTTCAAAATCAGAAAGTGTAGACAGCAGCTCGCTCTCCTTAAGACCCTTAAGATCGGAAAGATCGGGTTCTTCGGTATGATGTGCATTTTCTACTGTCATTTCCTCAAGAACAAGACCTGATACAACATCCTCGGAGATAAGCTCTGAATCACTTGGCAGTTCCTTCTTCTTTTCGGGGGCTGCAAGCTCGGAAAGTATACCCTCTGCAACCTTGCCTCCTGTGATAGGCGGCTCAGCGGGAGTATCTATCTCGATCTCGATAGAATTATTAAGCTTGATAAGCTCTTCGATAGTAACCTTTGGTCTCTTAGGTCTGGAATTATCTTCCTTAAGTACCTCTTCGATAGCTTTCTCTTCCTCAGCGGTAATATCTTCAACAAGAGGAACTTCCTTAAGCTCAGGTACAGGCTCAACAGCTGTTTCCTTAACAGCTTCTTCAACGACCTCGGGTACTTCCCTGATTTCTTCCTTAACCTCAGGCTCTGCCTTGGTTTCTTCCTTGACAGCTGACTTCACAGGCTTTGTCTCACCCATGATCTCCTCAAAGGAAGCAGGCTGCTTTATCTCGATATCGATCTGCGGAGGAAGCTCGGGAGTCTTATCATTCTTAACAAACTTATTACGCATTTTGGAACCAAGTCCTGAAAATGCATTCTTAGCCATGTCAAGACCTTCGTCTGCAAGCTTTTTGATATCAGGCTTATGCTTTTCTGCCGGTTTACTTTCAATAACAGGAGCAGGTGCAGGTACTTCCTGAACAGGTGCGGGTGTTTCGGCAACAGGTGCGGCAGATGATGCTTCTGCACTCTTCTGTGCCTTTGCACGTTCCTTGGATTTCTGCATCTTTTCATCATACTGCGCCTTGACCTTTTCAATCATTTCAACAGCAGCAGCAGGATTTTCAAGGCAAGGAATGATTATTCTCTTTCTGATGAGAATACTCTTGTTTGTTGTATCACACTGGATATACAGCGGACTTGCCTTTACATTATCGTTAATATATACCTTTGTAATTTCATCAAGAGAACAGGTAAATCTTGTATAGACAGGATCCCCTTCCTTAGTGCCGTTCTGTTCCATTATGTAACCAAGACCATATACATGAGCTGCCGTTATGGTAATATTAACCTCCTGCGGCTTGGAAAGCATACCTGTTCTGAATGTTGATTCAAAATAACCTATTTTTTTCTCATTGTAAATACTTGACTGATTACTCATTTTTCAAAAAACTCCATTTCCCAGCGGCTTATCTAGAAAACAGCTCAAGTCTGCCGCCGACATACTTCCGCTGAAAGTACAGTCTGAAATAACGGCAAACATACACTATCTTCCGTATAAAAAATATTATACCATATTTTTTCTTTTATGTCAAATGATTATGAACATAATATTTCACATATTTTATTTTACAAATTGTACAAAAGTAACCAAAATATCCAATCAAGCATATATATGGAAACATATTATCTCTGCTAATCATATATATAAAATATTATGCCGCATAATTATCCCCGCTTATTTGGCTGTTTTTCAATAGCGGCAACAGCATCGTCAAGCCAGTTGCCCTTTACATCTTCAATAAGTCCGTTATCACATGCTGTTGCGATCTCGGGATTGATAGGAAGTCTTCCAAGAAGCTTTATACCGTTATCCTCGGCAACCTTTTCGATATGGCTGTCACCGTAAAGGTGGATATGCTTTCCGCAGTCGGGACATTCGATATAGCTCATATTCTCAACTACTCCCACTATGGGGATATCCATCATATTAGCCATATTTACTGCCTTTGCAACGATCATTGCAACAAGATCCTGCGGTGAGGATACGATAATTATTCCGTCAAGAGGTATTGACTGGAAAACTGTCAGGGGAACATCGCCTGTTCCGGGAGGCATATCAACGAACATATAGTCAATATCGTCCCAGAAAACATCTGTCCAGAACTGCTTTACAACGCCTGCAATAACAGGTCCTCTCCAGATAACAGGGTCAGTGGGATTTTCAAGCATAAGATTTATCGACATGATATCAATGCCTGTCTTGGTTTTTGAAGGGATAATTCCCTGCGGTACGCTCATCGCCCTGCCTGTTACACCGAACATTCTGGGAATTGACGGTCCTGTAATATCTGCGTCAAGTATAGCAGTACGGTAACATCTGCGTGAAAATTCGGAAGCAAGCATTCCTGTGACCAGTGATTTGCCTACGCCGCCCTTTCCGCTGACAATACCGATAACCTTTTTTACCTTGCTGTGTTCGTTAAGCTTTTCAAGAAAGCTGTCGGGATTAGCTTTTTCTCTGCTTGAACAATCTGCTGTGCAGCTTGAACAATCGTGAGTACATTCGCTCATTTCTGTGATCCTGCCTTTCAAGTAATAAGTGCGGAACAGCATAGCTGTCCCCTTTAAATATATTATACCCTATATTTCCTTTTTTGTCAACACTTAAAAAGCAAATTTACACAAAAATCACCGTAAATGATACTTCAAATTATGCAAACAGAATAAAACAGACTAAAAAACGTGCCTGAACATATCAGACACGTTTTAATCGCCGTTATCCTACGGATAGATAAAATGCTGTGAGAAAATTATTGCAGCGGAACTTTCGGGATCCACACTCCCCCGTCGGACTTTTTCATTCCTGTACGGTTTTCCTCGATCTCCTCAAGAAGCTTTTCGTTCATTCTCCGTTCTGCTTCCCTGAATTTATCAGATACAGCGGAAAGCTCCTCATCTGTAAGTACATCTGCATTTATATGCTTTATCTTAGGCATTATTACCACTCCTTTTTATGATAAATCCATTATAGCATATTAACCGCAACATTTCAATATATAAAACTATTATTTGTGCAAAATAACACTTTATAACAATTCTTTTTTATGGTATAGTATAAGCAAAAGACCAAAAAGGAGAAAATCATGAAACTGATACCTGCACGAACTCTTTCGGATTGGATAAAGGTCTGTACTCTGTACAGATCTGCATTTCCAATATATGAAAGAAAGCCTTTCCCTATGATAATAAACGGTGTTAAAAGAGGTATATCCGATGTACTTATTATTGAGCATAAGGGGAAATTTCTCGGACTTGTTATAACAATAAAATCAGATAAGCTTGTTCTGGTGGATTATTTCGCCGTGAGCAAAAAAATGCGCGGAAAGGGTGTCGGCTCGGCAGCACTCAGGCTTATCCGCAGGAAATATAAAAATAAACGTATCTTTCTTGAAATCGAAAGTGTATATAAAAAAGCTGATAATCTTTCGGAAAGAAAACGCCGAAAAAGCTTTTATCTGAAAAACGGACTTAATGAAACCGGTGTATTTGTCAAGCTTTTCGGTGTGGATATGGAGCTTCTCGGCTTCGGCTGTAAGGTATGCTTTGAAGAATATCACAGGCTATACAGTCAAAGCTATGGAAAAGCTATATCCGAAAATGTTAAAAAAGCATAAAATCAAGGCTGTCACGATGCATTAAAGCACCGTAACAGCCTGTTTTTATGACCTGTTATTATTTATAAAGTGAGCCGTATTCTGCGCAAGCTCTGTAATCGGCAGCCTCAAGGCTTTCTGTGCCGAATGCAGACCAGCAGTGAGGACGATAAATATCCTCATCGGGTACATTATGCATAGCAACAGGAATTCTGAGCATTGAAGCAAGTGTGATAAGATCCTTACCGATATGACCGTAAGCAAATGCACCGTGGTTTGCACCCCAGTTTGCCATTACGGAATATACATCCTTGAACGCAGTCTTTTCGGGAACAAGATTAGGCACGAACCATGTTGTGGGCCATGTCTTGTCGGTACGGTCATCAAGAGGCTTATGCATTTCTTCGGGAAGAACTACTGTATATCCCTCTGCGATCTGCATAACAGGACCGAGACCATCAATAAGATTGATTCTCATCATTGTAACAGGCATTTCAGACTGTGTGCGGAAGTGTGAGGAGAATCCGCCGCCTCTGAAATATCCGAGGTTAGCAGGGCACCAGTCAGTCTTACTGAGTACAGCTTCAATATCGCTGTCGGTCATATCCCACCACTTCTTCATAAGATTGTTGCCCTCTGCGTCCTTTGCCATACCTGTTCCGTCAAGAGAAGCTGCACCCGAATTGATAAGGTGGATAAAGCCGTTTGCTGCCTTGCCTGTAGGCTTGATACCTGTAACACGCTCAACAGCCTCGGGGCTCCAGTATGTACGTACATCGGCAAATACAGATGCTGAACCTGTCAGCATATTTCCTAAAAGCATAGCTGTGCCGTTGAGACCGTCATTCTCGGTAGCAAATGTAAGCGGCTGCTTTTTGCCGTTCCAATCAAATGTAGTATTCATGATAGCTTCGGCAAAGTCAGCATTGGGGAGCCAGTCTGTCCACTGTCTCTGTCCCTGGAAGCCGCCCATTACAGCATTTCTGCCGTTTGCCTCTTCCTTCCAGCCCATTTCACGAAGCTTTTCGTTGCCAAGCATGATATCTCTGATAATAAGTGTCATCTTAACACAGAATTCCCACTGCTCGTCCTGAGACATAAGCTTCTTGTTTCCGGGATTGATCTCTGTATTAACGTCCATACCTACAGGGCAGTTCTTCTTTGTCCATGCAAGAGCCTTTTCATACTCTTCATGGTCATAAATTTCAAGATGAACACGACGGAGAATTTCAGTCATATCCACCCACTCGGGACGAAGACCGAGATAATCCTGCATGAATGAAGCATCGCAGTACGAACCTGCAATACCCATTGATACACCGCCGATATTTACATAAGCCTTTGACTTCATCCAGCCAACTGCTATTGCGCAGCGTGCAAAGCGAAGAAGCTTTTCGGAAACGTCTGCAGGAATAGAAGTATCGTCTGCATCCTGTACATCGTGACCGTAAATTGAGAAAGCGGGAAGTCCTCTCTGTGCATGAGCGGACATTGCAGCAGCAAGATAAACTGCACCGGGACGCTCTGTACCGTTAAAGCCCCATACAGCCTTTATTGTTGTGGGATTAAGGTCAATAGTCTCTGTAACATAGCACCAACAGGGTGTTACGGAAAGAGTAGCAACTACATTCTGAGTAGAGAAAAATTCCTCTGTCTTTGCAGCTTCTGCTCCGCCGCCTATAGTGCAGGGTCCGATAACACACTCTACGGGAGTACCGTCAGGATAACGACAGTTTTCCTCAATAAGTGCCTTTGCGGACTTTGCCATATTCATTGTCTGAACCTCAAGGGATTCTCTGATACCGAACTGACGACCGTCAATTACAGGTCTTATTCCAATTTTTGGATACATTTCACATTTCTCCTTTATATTTTAAAATGATTTACTTGCCAAGCACAGCCTTATACCGTTCATACGCTTCACTGCATATTTCAATATTTTCGGGCTGATATATTTCAAGCTCTTCCGATCTGCCTATGATCCTTCTTGCTTCCTCAATGGACGGAATTTCTCCGCAGGCTATAAGCTGTATTGCTGCATTGCCGTAGGCAGTAGCTTCAACAGGTCCTGCACTTACGGTACAGCCGCAGACAGACGCTGCAAGTCTGCAAAGAAGCTTACCCTGAATTCCTCCGCCGACCATATATATTTTATCGTATGATTTACCCGTACAAGCTGATATCTCCTCCAGTGACTGACGGTATTTCATAGCAAGGCTTTCATATATACAGCGCATTACCTGACCTAATGTTTCGGGAACATACTGTCCTGTTCGGCGGCAGTATTCCTTCACTCTGCCCGGGATATCTCCGGGAGGAACAAATTCGGGTGCATCGGGATCTATAAAGCATTTAAAGGGTTCACATTCCAGTGCAAGCTTTTCAAGCTCGGTAAAGGAATAGTCCTCTCCGCACTTGCTCATATATCGTCTTGTCTCCTGAACGAACCACAAGCCGATAATATTCTTAAGAAAGGTTATTCTTCCGCCGTAGCCTATTTCATTGGTCACATTATATTCGGCAGCCTGTTTATTCATAACAGGCGTATCGGTCTCCGTTCCGAAAAGTGACCATGTTCCGCAGGATATGAATATGAAATCCTTTTCTTTCGCGGGCACAGCGGCAGCGGCACATTGTGTATCGTGTCCGCAGACAGCAGTTACCTTGCAGGAAGGAACGTTAAGCTCGGTGCAGATATCCTCAGAAAGTGTTCCGACTACTGTTCCCGACGGAATTATTTCGGGGAATATTTTTCTCGGAATACCGAAAGCGTCAATGACCTTATCCGACCAGTCACCCTTTGCCGAATCAAGCAGCTGTGTTGTTGAGGCAATAGATATCTCCGAATATTTTTCACCTGTAAGCATATATCCCAGCAGATCGGGAGTGAGCAGCAGCTTATCAGCCTTTTCAAGAAAGCCTTCTCTGTAAAGCTTTACAGAAAGCAGCTGAAAGGCTGTATTTATTTCCATTATCTGATTTCCCGTAATGCTGTAAAGCTCCTCGGCTGACATATATTCATATGCTTTCGGGAGAATACCGTTTGTACGGACATCACGATAATTAACGGGATTTTCAAGCAGTCTGCCGTCCGAGCCGATAATACCGAAATCAACACCCCATGTATCTATTCCGATACTGTCAAAACCGCCTGCTGCATTTGCTTTGATTATTCCCTGTTTTATTTCATGAAAGAGACGGAGGATATCCCAATAAAAAGTACCGCATACCATAACAGGATCGTTTGAAAAACGGTGGATCTCATCAAGATGTATTTTTTCTCCGTTATATTCCGCAAGCATTGCTCTTCCGCCCGATGCTCCGAAATCAAATACAAGAACTCTTCCCATTACTTAACAACACCCTTTTTAAGGATTATATTCGCATAGATAGCCTCCTCGCCTGTTGCAACAACAGCATAGGCTTGCTTTGCTCTCTCATAAAACGCAAAACGCTCGATCATTTCGATCTTGCAGTTTTCGGGCTCATACTTATTGATAACAGCCTTGTAATCCTCCCAGATAACAGGAACAACATCATCTCCCGGAACTACCTCCATGAGCATAACAGGCTTGTCTGTATATGTATCAAGGGGCATAAGCTGCATTATTGCGTCAAGAAGCTCGGTAACACCGTGTCCGTCACAGCGGACAACTCTCTTTCCGCAGGTATTGCAGGGAAAATTTCCGTCTGCAATAACGATCTCATCGCCGTGACCCATTTCCATAAGTGTTTTTACAAGCTCAGGCGAAAGAATTTTGGGTATATTTTTCAGCATATTATATCTGCTCCATTCGTCAGCGTACTACTACATCAGGCTGATTTGTCACACCGAAATCCGCAACATTTACATGAACACCGCGACTTTGGGCAGCACGATGTATAGCAGCAATTATTCTATCCTTATTTTTTTCGATAAGATAGATCACAAGCTCGTCCTGCTTATCCTTTGGCATTATCTTAAGAAAATTTCTTATCGCACCTGCAGCTCCCGATGACATTGCAAGCTGCTTAAGCACTGGCGGAACATTCATTTCCTCCCATTTTATATGAGGCATAAGATAATTGATAAGCTCGCCGTAATCCACATTATCAAGTGTCAGCTTAAATTCAAGCATTTTTTCTACTCCGTTAAAATACAGTCACGGATAGATATAATCTATCCGTGACCAATGATCAAAATAATTTTACACAGACATGATTACATAAGTGACTTATAAAGCTCTGTAATTTCCTCAACAGATGTTTCTCTGGGGTTGCCGGGACGGCACGCATCGTCATAAGCAGACTGTGCAAGGAACGCAATATCCTCTTCCTTAACGATCTCCTTAAGGTCAGCAGGGATACCTACATCAACAGAGAGCTGTCTTACAGCGTCAACAGCTGCCTTTCTGTATTCCTCCTGTGACATATCGTCAACTCCCTTTACACCCATTGCGCGAGCGATCTCACGGTACTTTTCACCTGTTGCGGGAGCATTATATTCCATAACTGTAGGAAGAATAATAGCATTTGCAACACCGTGAGGTGTATCGTAAAGTGCACCGAGAGGATGAGCCATTGAATGTACGATGCCGAGACCAACGTTTGAGAAGCCCATGCCTGCAACATACTGACCGAGAGCCATGTCTGCTCTGCCCTCGGGAGTATTGTCAACTGCACCTCTGAGACTTCTTGCGATTATCTCAATAGCCTTTAAGTGGAACATATCGGAAAGCTCCCATGCACCTGCTGTGATATATCCCTCGATAGCGTGTGTGAGAGCGTCCATGCCTGTAGCAGCTGTAAGTCCCTTGGGCATTGTAGCCATCATATCGGGATCAACAAAAGCAACAACAGGAATATCATGAGGATCAACACATACCATCTTGCGGTTCTTTTCAGCATCTGTGATTACATAGTTGATAGTAACCTCTGCTGCTGTACCTGCTGTTGTGGGAACAGCAAGGATAGGAACGCACTTGTTCTTTGTATCAGCAACACCCTCAAGGCTTCTTACATCGGCAAATTCAGGGTTATTGATAATAATTCCGATAGCCTTTGCAGTATCTATAGATGAACCGCCGCCGATAGCGATTATGTAATCAGCGCCTGTTTCCTTGAATGCTTCAACGCCGTTCTGAACATTTTCAATGGTAGGATTGGGCTTGATCTCGGAGAAGATCTCATAAGCAAGATTTGCAGCGTCAAGAACATCTGTAACCTTCTTTGTCACTCCGAAATTGATAAGATCGGGGTCTGAGCATACGAGAGCCTTTGTAAATCCTCTTGACTTAGCTTCAGCTGCAATAGACTGGATCGCACCTGAGCCGTGATATGAAGTTTCATTGAGAATAAATCTGTTTGCCATTGTTAAAGCACTCCTTTAATTTAAATTTCAAGACCTTAAGGTCCTTTATATTACTTGCTTCCCTCAGGATATTTCTTATATCCCGGGTGTCTGCCTGTAACCTTATACTGAGCTCTCATTCCGCAGAGACGATCGATATTCTCTCTGGAAATTTCCTTTTCTCCGCCGAGAAGATGAGCTGTAAGGGATATCTTTGCGAAAAGCTCAAGAGTTTCCATTCTGTAGTAAGCTGTAAGAAGATCAGCTCCTACAGTAAGCGCACCGTGATTCTGAAGCAGCATTACATCATGCTCTTCAAGATAAGGTGTGATAGCCTCAGGCACCTCATATGTAGATGGTGTTCCGTAAGGTGTAACGGGAACCGAGCCTATAGCGATTATAGATTCGATCATTGTATAGCCGTCAAGTGCCTTGTTTGCAACTGCATAGCCTGTAGCTGTTGCAGGGTGAGCATGAAGTACGGAGCCTACGTCCTCTCTTACCTCATAGCAGCGCAGATGCATCTTGATCTCGGAGGAGGGTCTGTAGCCCTCAGCCGCTTCGATGATCTCGCCCTTTCTGTTGATCTTGACGATCTTATCCGGTGTGATAAAGCACTTGCTTATGCCTGTGGGAGTTGCAAGGAAGGTATCCTCGTCCAGCTTTACCGACACATTACCGTCGTTAGCCGCTACCCAGCCAAGCTGCCACATCTTATGGCAGATATCACACATCTGTTCCTTGATTTCAATTTCGTTCATAACTTAAACCTCCAACCGCCTTATTTGCGTTGTTTGCACAAAATCGGCAGAATGTAAACGTTTCTCATTTAACGTTATGTAAATATTATACAACTTTTTATTTGATTTGTCTATAGTTTTATAAAAGTTTGACAGATAAAAAGTAGTTTGTATTTTTGTGCATATTTACCAACATAATTTATCAAAAAACAACTTTTGATTACAATTCATTAAAAGTGAAAAATATCCATGTTCTTATTTGTTTACTGTACAGAAGGTCATGAAACCCCACAAATAAATGCAAAGGAGAATGTATCATGAAAAGAAATGTACTTAAAACAACAGCTGTAATCACAGCACTTGCTGCAGCTTTATCCGCTGTACCCTTTTCCGCTCTGGGATATGAATATTACGACAGCACCGACGGAAGCGCCGAGCTGCGCCCCGAATATGATGTGCCTCTGGGCGGATATGATAACGATTATGATTATTATCCCGATGATGATCATCTGTTTGCTCCGAATATATCAGTATCGGGAAACGGTCAGACAGTGTATACTCACGAAAACGGAGAATTATCCTTTAAAATAAGGAATAATTCAGATTTTACCGTAGAAATAACCGATCCTTCACTTTATGAAGCAATTCAGAAGAAAACTTCAAGGGGCTGGGTAAATATTTCAGATGACAGCTATGACAATTACGCAGATTTTATAAAAATACGCGGCAGAAGGTCATATTCGGCTGAAATTGATGTAAGCGGACTTGACAGCGGAGATTATCGCATTGTATTTTTTGCGGGAGTGCACGGAGAAAGCATGTCTCCGAATTATATAGAATTTACCGTAGAAAGCAGTGTTTCTATCACACTTGAAAGCGGTGATGTCCTTTTTACAGATGAAACGGCTCAGCTTTATATTAATAATCCTACCGAAAATGATATCGTTTTTTATCCCTGTGAGGCAGTACTGGAAAAGCTTTCCGGCGGAAAATATACAGAATCGGAAATGACGGATTATGAGGACTATCCCGATGAAATACTTGTTCTTTCCGATGACAGCGAATTTATCGATCTGGAGCTTTTTGAAATGTTCAAAAACATGACTGACGGTGAATATAGGCTGACTATTCCATGGTATTCAACAGAATATGACGATTATACGGAAGAAGGTACCGCAGAAATATGCTTCAAGGTAAAATCTCCTGTTTCCGTCAAGCTTATGCCGACAACTGTAAAGGGAAAGGATAATCTTAAGCTTAAACTGAAGCTCACTAACAACACAGATGAAAAAATAGTTATCGAGGATATCGGAAAGCTTCAGCGCAGACAAAGCTCAAAATGGCGTTATCTTTCCTACCGTAAGAACAGTCCCGGGATCAATAACTCATATACTATCCGCCCGGGAAAAACCGTAACAGTTTCAATTCCCTTATGCTCATATTATTACGAAGGTCATCTACGTGCAGGAAGCTATCGTGTCCCCGTTAATTACGGTGACAAAACCGAATATCTTAAATTCAGTCTTTCTGTAGGAAAATATGTTTCCATAAAATAATATAACGGCTGCCGCACACCAAAGCATGTACGGCAGCCGTATTTACTTAAGGAAGCACTGATTAAAGCCGTAGGCATCGCTTCCAACGCTCGAAAATCCGTAACTGAGAGCGTTGTGAAGCGATTTAATCAGCGGTTCCTTAATTTATTGATCGGAAGCAGTCGGTCTGAAGCTTGTTTTTCCGCATATTATTCGTCTTGTCTGAGGTACGCCGAAAAGTACTGCCGCTCCCACAACTGTAAATATTATTTCCGGAAGCATATATGCACCGTTATATACAAAGCTGTACAGCAATACATTGTCAGTCTTAAAGCCGCTCCAAAGCTCGCCGAAGCTTTTCCAGATAACAACTCCGCTTATAAAATGCATAACAAATCTTGCAAAACCTGCACAGACAGCTCCGCATATCCAGCCTTTTATCCCTTTTTCACGGAATATTCCGCCGATTCCGATAACCGAATATGCACCGATATAATCAATCAGTATACAGGCAGCCAGCATAGGAACAGAAAGTCCCCAGCTGAAAAGTCCGTCCGATATTCCCTGAAAAAGCTGTATCAGCGAAAACGCAAAGGAAACAAGCATGCCTTTTTTTACTCCGTATTTTATACTGTATACGATTATCGGCAGCATTGACATAAGCGTTACCGAGCCGCCCCATGGCAGTCTGATTATTCTTATATAGCAAAGTACCGCCGCAAGTGCTGTCATAACAGCACCGTCAACAAGCTCTCTCAGTTCATATTTTTTCATACTTATCACTCCAAATAAAAAATCCGCAGATGCTGTACACACCTGCGGATAAAATTGCATAAAACAATATTTCCCTACGACGGCATTATCCGTATCAGGTTACGGGTCGGAGCTTAACGCTCCCTCTCAGCCTGTACACAAGCTCCCCTTTTGCACGATTATATTATAAACCATATACAATAAATTGTCAAGCATTTTTTAGGGAATCGCCGATTAAATTTCTTCCCCGGATAAATTCATCAGAATTTACGGAAACGCTGATAACGGTCCTCAACGATATCCTCTCTGCTCATATCACAGTAGGTGCTGATAAATTCCTTTACGCCCTGCTTCATGTATTCACAGATAACAGAAATAGTCTCATCATTTGCACCGCCGAGCTCGGGTATAATACGGTCGATGATCTGCATTTCGTACATATCCTGAGCGGTCAGCTTCATTATCTTTGCAGCTTCCTCGGCTCTGTCCTCGGTTTTCCAGAGGATAGCGGAGTAACCCTCGGGGGACAGGATAGCATAGGTGGAATTTTCCATCATCCACACCTTGTTTCCCACAGCGGTTGCAAGAGCACCGCCGCTGCCGCCCTCGCCGATAAGTACACAGAGAGTGGGGGTCTTAAGGTCGCTCATTTCCATGATACTTCTTGCGATAGCCTCGCCCTGACCTCTTTCCTCAGCGTCTATACCACAGAAAGCACCGGGTGTATTTATAAATGTGATTATAGGTCTCTTGAACTTTTCAGCCTGCTTCATAAGGCGCATAGCCTTTCGATAACCCTCAGGCTTGGGCATACCGAAATTACGCTTTACACTTTCTTCCAGTGTCTTTCCTCTCATTTCGCCGATAACGGTAACAGGCTGATCGCCGAAAAAGGCAAGACCGCCCACCATAGCCTGATCGTCCGCAAAGAGACGGTCACCGTGAAGCTCACGGAAATCGGTGAATATATTATTAACATAATCCATAGTGGACGCACGGTCACGGCTGCGGCACATCTTGATCTTTTCCCATGGCTTTTTCTGTGTTGACGCAAGCTGATCGCTGAAATCAACCTGTATATTCACCTTAAGCTTTCTTGTGTCAACGGGAGCGTGTGCCTTTGCAAGATAGATCATGCTGTCACGCAGGTCCTTACGCTCAACGATACCGTCTATCATGCCGTGCTTAAGGAGAAATTCCGAGGTCTGAAATCCCTCGGGGAGAGTCTGTCTGATAGTCTGACGGATAACACGGGGACCTGCAAAGCCTATTCTTGCACCCGGTTCGGCAAGGATAATATCACCAAGCATAGCAAAGCTTGCAGTAACGCCGCCCATTGTAGGATCGGTAAGTATTGCACAGTAGAAAAGACCTGCATTTGAGTGACGCTTTACCGCCGCCGAGGTTTTCTCCATCTGCATCAGAGATACGATTGCCTCCTGCATACGTGCACCGCCCGAGCAGCAGAACATGAAAACAGGCAGCTTAAGCTCTGTAGCCTTTTCAAAAGCCTTTGTGATACGCTCGCCCATGATACGACCCATGCTTCCCATCATAAAGTGAGAATCGCAGGCACCGATAACTACCTCATATCCGCCGATCTTAGCCTTACCAACGGTAACAGCCTCGGTGCTGCCGCTTTTTTCACGGGCAGCCTTAAGCTTATCGGGATAATCTGCATGACCTAAGGGGTTGCTTTCTTCAGTTTCGTTGAACCATGGCTCAAATGTACCCTTGTCGATGACCATATGTATACGCTCACGAGCAGCTATAGGTGCATATGCTCCGCACTTTTCACAGATAAAGTGCTTTTCATAAGCAGCCTTGCCCTTTTCCTCTGCCTTACATTTGGGGCAGACAACGGTGAGCTTTTTAAGTCTTGCATCAAGCTCCTTTTCCGAGCTTTTCTTTCCAAATCCAAAAATACCCATTTTTAAACTTTCCTCTCATATATTAGAATAGTATATGCTAATAAACACTGCAATTATATCTATTATACCATGATTTTTCCTGTAAGTCAATCATATAAGAGGATATTTTTTTATATTTCCGATTTTTTTACATGTATTCAGCTCATTACTTTATCAGTAAAGCAATGGTTGTGTTTCTCATTGAACATGCTATGATAAAATTCCGTTTCTTTAGATTTGATGCAGATTATTTAACGGAATAAGCTCACCGTCACTCATACCCAGCATATTATTACACGTAACAGAAACAACAACCGCTTTTCCTTCGGGAATAACATACACCTTACCCGATGAAATATCAGTAAGAAGATTTTTCTCGTATTCATTGTAAAACAGTCTGCGCATACCTGCCGAAGCTCTAAGCTTATTCACATCATAAGCATATTCATTTGTGATACCTGACATGAAATCATAGGAAAAAAGTGTACCCGAATAGCGCAGATTTTTTCCTCTTTCTTCAACAGAACGGCGTATGTCCGCCTTTACATAATAAAGCTTTTCATCATCCGCCGCAAGCACGTCAAAGCCATGATATTCATCACATTCGGCAATGATTTTTTCATTATAAATAAGCTGCTCTCTGTATAAGCCGTCAGGACTGCCTGTTGCCTGTTCATAGATCTTATCACCTATACCATCGGAAAAATCTTTTTCACAGCTATGAACAATAACATTTTCTCCGAACTCAAAGCGTTTTTCATATCTGCCCACAGAAACACCTCCTGAAAAACAAAGCCCGCCCCTACACTAAAAATGCAGAGGCAGACCTTATCAATTCATATTATGATCAAAGTCCGTTAGGATTCTGACTGATAAATCTCCATGAATCCTCACACATTTCCTTAAGACCTCTTTCAGCCTTCCAGCCAAGCTCATCAAGAGCCTTTGCAGGATCGGCATAGCACTCGGCAATATCTCCGGGACGTCTGTCCTTGATAGAATAAGGAACATCAACTCCGCTTGCATCAATAAATGCCTTTACAACATCAAGAACGGAATAGCCGTTTCCTGTTCCGAGATTCCATATACCGACGCCCTTCATTGTACGAAGCTTTTCGATAGCCTTAAGATGACCGATAGCAAGGTCAACAACGTGAATATAATCACGCACGCCTGTACCGTCATGAGTGGGATAATCATTTCCGAAAACACCCAGCTCCTTAAGCTTGCCTACTGCTACCTGCTGGATATAGGGCATAAGATTGTTGGGGATACCGTTGGGATTTTCTCCAAGTCTGCCGCTCTTATGCGCACCGATAGGATTGAAATATCTCAGCAGCGCAACGCTCCAGTCATTGTCGGAGGTATAGATATCCTGAAGTATCTGCTCAATGAAAAGCTTTGTTGAGCCGTATGGATTTGTTGTGGAAAGAGGGAAATCCTCCTTTATGGGAACTGTCTTGGGAGAACCGTAAACAGTAGCCGATGAGCTGAAAACTATTGTCTTGCAGTTATGCTTTCTCATAACATCTGTAAGAATAAGAGTACCTGTAATATTGTTGTGGTAATATTCGATAGGCTTGGCTACCGATTCACCTACAGCCTTAAGTCCCGCAAAATGAATGACCGACTCGATCTCATTTTCGGAAAATACCTTTTCAACAGCCTCTCTGTCAAGAAGATCCGCCTCATAGAATTTGAAATCCTTTCCCGATATCTCCTTGATAAGCTCAATAGCTCTGGGCTTTGAATTGCTGAAATTGTCCAGTACAACGATCTCCTCGCCTGCATCGAGAAGCTCCACACAGGTATGTGAACCGATATAGCCTGCTCCGCCTGTTACAAGAATTGCCATATTAATTTCCTCCGTTTTCTTGGCAGTCAATGCCTTTATTTCATGGTTTAATTATAACATCTGCTGTAAAAATAATCAATACAAAATAGTTTCATCTATATGGATTTTTGTTGCATCATTCGTCTCTCATTATAATAACGGGAATGGGCGGACAGTTGGGACGGTTTACAAAGGGCATTTCCAGCACCGTATATTTTTCACTGTCTATTGTGGGAAGATACTCTAAAAGAGCATCTCTTTCTTCAAAACCCGTGTCTCTTCCGTAATAAATGATAAGAGTCATTATCCCGTCTTTTTTTAACAGACGAAGTCCTTTTTTTATCGCTTCTATACTTGTTTCTTTTTTGGTGGATACAGTATGATCTCCCTTTGGAAGCCAGCCGAAATTAAAGGTTATGCAGGAAACTGTTCCCTCCTCGGCATATTTATCCATTTCGCTGTGACTGCATAAAAGTACATCTGCCCGTGAGGAAAGTCCTTTTTCACAGAGAAGTGCTTTTGTGCTGTCCACCGCTTCCTGCTGAACATCAAATGCAGTCACATGACCCGATTCACCTACAAGACCGCAAAGAAAGGCTGTATCATTTCCTCGTCCTGCTGTTGCGTCTATGCATATATCGCCCTCATGCACCGTTTCAGCTATGGTACGTTTTATTATATCGAGAGCGTTAAAGGATTTTCTTTTTGCCATATTATTACTAAAGCAGTACTGCTTTAATCTACCCTCCAGTCAACAGGCTCAATACCGTGCGCCGCAAGAAATTCATTGCACCTTGAAAAATGACGGCAGCCGAAAAAGCCGTTATACGCCGAAAGCGGACTAGGATGAGCCGCTGTCAGAACAAGATGAGCAGGATTTGTTATAAGCCTTGTCTTGCTCTTTGCATTTCCTCCCCAGAGAAGAAATACCATAGGCTTTTCACGCTCATTCAGTTTCATTATAACATCATCGGTAAAATATTCCCAACCCATGCCCTTATGCGAATTGGCATTTGCCCTGCGTACAGTAAGCACATTATTCAGAAGAAGAACTCCGTTTTCCGCCCACTTTGTAAGCTCTCCGTGAGGAGCGGGAGGAATACCAAGATCGTCATTTATTTCCTTATAGATATTTCTCAGCGACGGCGGTATCTGGGTACCCTTCAATACAGAAAAGCAAAGCCCGTGTGCCTGTCCCGGCTCATGATAAGGGTCCTGTCCGATGATCACTGCTTTGACGCTGCTGTAGGGAGTCAGCTTCATTGCATTAAAAATGTTATTCATATCGGGATAGATAGTCTGCGTAAAATATTCACGTTTCAGAAATTCTCGGAGCTTAAGATAATATTCCTTCTCAAACTCCCCTTCCATTACCTGATCCCAGTCATTACCGAAGCTTACCATTCATATCCCCCTTTATCACATATTCGCAAGCTGTTTTTTAAGCTCGTCTATTTCCATATCCAACGGATTGATCTTTTCATATTCCGCAAGAGTATTCACTGCCGCATTTATATTTCCTGATTTAATATAATTTCTGATATTTTCCTTGATAGTCATTGCAAGCATATCCATTTCCGACCTTGCCGCATTTGCAGACATTTTTTCCTGCTCGGCTCTTATAATATCCTTGACCGCTCCCGCAAGCTGTGCCGCATCGAGATCAACTCTTATAAGCATCGAAAGCTGTGCAATACACGCCTTGTAATTCCGCTCCTCTCTGAAACGGACAATATTTCCGATAATTAACGCAGAAGCTATATCCGAGGGCAGAAGTCTGATATTTTCAACCGCATCTGCATTAAGCATTGCTTCCGCATAACGAAGACCGATAGCACCGTAAAGATCTATTGCTGCGGAAATATCCTTTTTTCTCTGCAGAAGCTCATCTAAGACCGATCTTCCGAATTTAAGCGCACCTGAAAACGCACAGTCAGAGATATTCTCAGCGTTATAAGCCGAAAAAACAATCTCAGCATCGTCAAAGCAATCAAAGCAGAATTTCAGACAGCCGCCGATATCACAGCCCTCAGCATTTAAAAATACGGAAATATCCTTATTTTCCGCTGCAAGCAGATAAAGCATATCGGGATATTTATTAACCGGATTTTCCTTTAAAAATCCTTCTGCATTTTTAATATCAATGCCGTCTGCGCAGTAATGACCGTTATATATCTTAATAAGCTCTGCAAAAGCACCGCTGACATTCTTCATTGACATAAGCGCTTTGAACATAGCTTTTTTATTATCCGATACAGCTATCTCACGGCGGATAAGACTTGTAAATCTCTCCTTGCCGAATTCATCAAGCTGACGATAAATATCCGCAATATTCTTATATCCAACATGGCGCATTATTTCAAATTCCTGCTCCAGACGGTTTACAATATAGTTATGATCATCAGCATATTTTGATATAGGCACCGACTTTAAATACTGAACTGCGGTATTATATTTGCCTGTACTGATACAAGCCTCGGTAAAATCATAAATAATATCGGGATAATTGCTTTCGGTTGCCAGAGTAAATGAATACATAAGAGTATCACTTGTGCGAAGTGTACCGCGCTTTACCTCACGATACAGATTTATAAATTTGATATATTCATTTACAGAAGCAGCCTTTTCTCCCTTTTTATATAACGCTGTAGCCTTAAGTCCTGTGATCTCCGCATCTGAACTGAGTACAAACGGACGTATTGCCGAAGGAAGCTCAAAATATTTGTTGCATATATCAATAACCCTGTCAAAATAATTCTTTGACAGATAATAGCTTGCTTTTTCGGCATATAAGGCAATAGCAACCCTGTCATTATGCTCCAGACAATACTCTATACCCATATCAAGATATTCAAAAGCACGCTCAACATCATTTACAATAAAGCAGTCAAACAGCTGCATATAAATAAGCGGCGTTTTTCCCTTTTCTTCCTCAAAGCGCTTTAAAAGCAGCTCGGAATTTCTCTTGAATTTTTTCAGTACATCTTCTCTGGCTGTGACTGCATAACCGTAATGTATCGCAACATCTCCAAGATTTTTCAAGGGATTGTTATATGTATTAAGGGACTCATGAACAGGCAGAACAAATTTCGTTTCGGGAAGTATTTTTGTAAGTCTCGGTGCATCAAAATCGGAATAGGACTTCATATCGGTATGAATACTTCTTACAATATATGATGCTGAATTGTATTTCTTATATTCTCCCGAATTGAAAAATTCGATCAGCTCATCACAGCTCTCAAAAATTTCATCGGCATCAAGAAACATATACCATTCACCCTTGGCTTTTTCAAGAGTTGAATTTCTTGCTGCGGAAAAATCCTTTATCCATTCAAAATAAAATACATTATCCGTAAACTGCTTTGCAATCTCAACAGTCCTGTCCGTTGAGCCTGTATCGGCAATTATAAGCTCACTGTCAACATTTTCAAGAATAGGCTTTAATGCTGTAAGACATCTTTCCAGATATTTTTCCTCGTTCTTTACGATCATTCCTATAGATAAAAGCACAACCGACCCTCCGTAAATTCAGGTTTTATTATACATATAAACAATTATATCATATTTTAAACAATATGTCAAATATTCTCTCAGGATAATCTCCATAAAATCTTGCGTGAGTGATTTCTTTACAGTTGAACTGATGATATTTTGAATTAAATTCGTGTTTAAGAATTTCTCTGTCCGTTTTATTCAATTTAAGAGATTTATGATTTTTATTTATTGATATACCTGTTCCGCACCATTTTCCCCCACTTATCACGAGGCTGATTGGGATTATAACTGCGTGTTTCGGAAGTTCACCGCATTCCCTCTAACCATCTCTGTGTTCGTATTCCTTTTCGCTTTGTCAAAGTGAACCTTCCATTTTTCAGGTCATGGTAAGGATTGTATCTCAGCTCAATTTCAGCCTGTGTCTCAAAAGCGGATAACGCCCTCATCTCATATTCACGAAGCACCGAAGCATCAGATTCGCCCCTTACTTCCTCAGAGACTTCCTCAGAAACTGCATCAGCCTGACAAACCACCTCGGAAACCGTATCACATGCATTATCTTCCTCCGCATCAAACGTGCTTCATTTTATTTTCACCCATAAAAAAACCGCCTGATTTCTCAAAGCGGTTAAGAAAATATAAATTAAAGCAGCAGACATCGTTTCAGATCTATAAAAAGCCGTGACAGCATAGAACCCGAAAAGCTCTATCAATGTTTCATTTTTTTCTTTTTTCTGTAAAAATAATACGCTGCCGCAGAAACCAAAGCTGTGATCACCTCAAAAACAGCACTGCCGATAAACATAGGTGAAAGCGGATCGGCAACATTGTCACCCATAAGAGTAACTGAAATAATACCGGGAAGAATACCCAGAAGCGAGCCGATAAGATATTTTTTATATCCTACTCCTCCTGCTCCCAGAGCCATACTTACAAGATCACAAGGCAGACAATTTATCACCCTGAGAAAAAACGATACAAACAGCTGTCCTTCATTTCTGAATTCATTTATCCTGTCTGCTTTTTTACTTTTGGATATAAGACTGTCCACCAGATCACGCTGAGCATACCGACCGATCAGATACGGTATAGTTACCATTACCGCCGTGCCGATAATATTTACCGCAACAGCAACAGGAAAAGTAAAAATATGACCCGAAACCGCATGGATTATCAGCATAGGAAAGAAAAACGACAAGGATTTAAGTGCAAACATAATTATTATAAAGCCTGCCGCAAGCCATAAGTTTTCGGGGGTATATGTCAGCAGATCAGCAACTTTCAGATCTTTTAACGCAGTCAGGTATACAACAGCCATCACTGCCGCCATAGCCAGAGGTGCCAGCTGAATTACAGTTTTAAGTCTGCTTTTTTTATTATCTGATGTCATAGATAATTCTCCTTTTGTCCTTGCACATAAATGCACATAAAAATGATAAATAATTGTATCTAAATACATTCAATTATAATATACCTGAAAAAATCGTTTCAGTCGTGTTTTTTCTGTGAAAGTATGATGAAACTGTATTAAAATTCCTTGTTATTTATGATTTTATGTGTTATAATGATTTATATAATGTAACAGGAGGCTAATTTTTAATGGCTGAATATAAAAGTTCAAAATGCATTGTATGCGAAAAAATTTTCAACGAAGATGATGATATCGTAGTATGCCCTGACTGCGGAACTCCCTATCATCGTGAATGTTATATAAAAAACGGTGTCTGCATAAACGAAAAGCTTCATATCAGCAATATGAGCTGGGAACCCGACAATACCCCCAAACCCGCATCAAAAAGGATATGCATACGATGCCGCACAGAAAATCCCGAAGACTCACTATACTGCTGCCGCTGCGGAATGCCATTCAATACAGTCCAGCATTACGGAAAAAGCAGTCCCTCAGAAAGTATTAACATGATGAAGGAAGATATCAGACCTGCGCCCCTTCATAATGATAATTATGCCGAAAAGGATATAAATATCCCGGGAACGACCTTCTATATCAATTTTTCCGATCCTCTCTGCGGAATGAATCCTTCCGAAAAATATGATGAAAATGTAAATCTTGCGGAGCTGGGTGCATATGTTGACAGCAACACTCATTATTATCTCCCAAGATTTAAAATAATGAAGGAAACAAAAACTAAAATTTCTCTTAATATGATATCTCTTCTTTTCCCCGAATTTTTCTTTGCAAACAGAAAAATGCCTTTCTGGGGATTATTATGCATGCTTATCAAGCTGATAACGATACTTCCCTCAATAATAAATACCTTTGCCGAATCAGGAATAAACACAGGGATCGTCGGATTTTTAGGCGGTATGTTTGATGTCAGAGGCGCATCATTCCAGACACTTATGTCTCTTGCCCAGATACTGAATGTCATTTTCACACTTGGTATGTCTGCATTGGCAAATCATATCTATTTCAATCATTGCCTTAATAAAATACCGCTTATCAAAAAATCAGTTCCTCAGACTCACACTCTTCCCGAGCTCCACCGCAGAGGCGGAACCTCCGTGGGACTTCTCATAACATTTATTCTTATAGAATTTTTAGCTGTGGCAGCTTATTATTTCGCAGTATATTTAAGCCTTGCAGCAATATAAAAAAGTGCAAAAGCGCGGAAATACGGGCTTTTGCACTTTTTATTTTTCAATAATCAGCCATTTTTCAGAACAGTATTTTTCCTGTAGCCCATATAGCTTTCCAGTATAATAACAGCCGCAACCGCATCAACAACGTTTTTGCGCTTTTTACCGCGGACATTGGTCTCATTCAGGTACTGATGCGCCGAAACGGTTGTACAGCGTTCGTCCCACATAATCACCTTTATCCCTGTCATCTCTTCAAGCTTATTTCCGAACAGACTGCACTTTTCTGCACGCTCGCCTACGGTATTATTCATATTTTTCGGAAAACCTACTACGATCTCCTCGATATTTTCCTGCCTTGCATATTCGGCAGTCTTTTCAAGGCACCTGTCAAAGTTTTTTTCATGTATCACTGTCAGCGGAGATGCAAGAAATTCGCTTTTATCACATACCGCCAGACCGGTCCTGCTGTCTCCGAAATCAACTGCCATTATACGCATATAGAATTATGCCTCCTTATATTCATCATCCTCATACCTGCACCAGTTTGAATGGGCAAGAGTGGAAAGCTCATCTGAAAGATGTGATGCGTCGTTTCTGAAAATTATTTTCGGTGTAAGCTCATCATCATATTCAACAAGGGAAACCGCTGTATTATCTGCCCAACCAACCTCTGCAAGCTTTTCGATATCATTTCCCATAGCATAGCAAAGGTAATTTCTGAGCGCACAGCCATGAGAAACTACAGCAACAGTCCTGCCCCTGTATTTTTCGACAATACTTTCCACAGCATTTTTCATCCTTGCGAATATCTCCCTCATGCTTTCGCCGTCTTTTACATGAAATTCTGACATTTCCGAGGTCCATAATCTGTATTCTTCGGGATAAAGCCGGGGTATATCAGCCCATTTTACACCTTCCCATACTCCGCCGTTTATCTCAACAAGTCGTTCATCATAGATAATATCAAGACCGTGATATCTGTTTACGGCATCTGCGGTAACTACGGTACGCTTTAAAGGACTTGATATAAGTACATCAAAGTCAATATCCTTAAATCGTTCCGCAAGGCAGTCAAGCTGCTTCATTCCCTTTTCGCTTACCTCACAATCGGTACGTCCCTGAAAAAATTCATTTACATTACCCATTGCCTCTGCATGACGTATAAAATATATTTTCGTTGTATTACTCATAAAAAGCTTCTCTCTTACCAGGGCTGTACTGTACCTGTGATCTCACTGATATTATTTATACCGTTGTCAATACAGTACTGCTCCATTCCCTCAGCGATCTTTACAGGCGCATATGGATCAGCAAATATAGCAGCGCCTACCTGAATGGTTGAAGCACCTGCCATCATCATTTCAACAGCATCCTGCCATGTGGATATTCCGCCCATTCCGCATACGGGTATCCTGACTGCATTTGCTACCTGATAGACCATTCTTACTGCAACAGGAAAAATTGCAGGACCTGAAAGTCCACCCATATTGTTATGAAGTACAGGTCTTCTTGTACGGATATCTATTCTCATACCAAGAAGAGTATTGATAAGCGATACCGCATCAGCACCCTCTGCCTCAACAGCTTTTGCAATATCAGCAATATTTGTTACATTGGGTGAAAGCTTTATCATAATAGGCTTTGATGTTGCTGCACGTACTATTCTGGTTATTTCCGCTGCGCCCTCACAGGATACACCGAATGCTGCACCGCCTGCCTTTACGTTGGGACAGGAAATATTTACCTCTATCATATCAACATCGGTTTTGTCAAGCTTTTCGGCAACCTCTCTGTAGCCCTCAGCGGTGGAGCCTGCCATATTTGCAATAATTACAGTATCCTTTGTTTTAAGATAAGGAAGATCCTCAGCGATAAAATGATCAATGCCGGGGTTCTGCAGACCTACACTGTTAAGCATACCCGAGGGAGTCTCGGCAATTCTGGGAGGAAGATTTCCTGTTCTCAGCTGTTCCGTTGTTCCCTTTACGGATATACCGCCAAGCTTTGAAAGCGGATAAAAACGCTCATACTCCTTGCCGTAGCCGAATGTTCCCGATGCAGGGATAACAGGATTTTTAAATTCAATGCCTGCAAAATTTACACTGAGTCTGCTCATCAGAAAATTACCTCCTTACTTTCAAATACGGGACCGTCCTTGCATACGTGCGAATAGTATTCCTTGCCGTCACGGATAGTTCTGCAAGCGCATACAAGACAAGCTCCCACGCCGCAGCCCATTCTTTCTTCAAGAGATACCTGACAGCGTATACCATACTTGTCTGCCTGCTCAACGATCCTTCTGAGCATTACATTCGGTCCGCACGCATATATGATATCAGGCTTGTCCTTTTCAAGCACCTCTGCAAGCGCATCTGTAACAAAGCCTTTTCTTCCTGCGGTACCGTCATCTGTACATAGAATGACCTCTGCTCCCGTTTTGGCAAAATCCTCCTGCAGAATAACAGCCGACGCATTTCTGAATCCGCTTATAACTACAGCATTTTCACCGTAATGCTCCGCAATGGGTACCATGGGAGGATTTCCTATTCCGCCGCCGATAATGACAGCCTTTTTATCATTACCGAGAAGCTCAAAGCCTCTGCCGCCCAACGGAGCAATGATATCTATCATTTCACCCTCATTTATACGTGCAAGTGCCTTTGTTCCCTCTCCTCTTACCTCGAAAACAATGCGGAGAGTTCCCTTTTCCTTATCTATACCACAGATAGAAATAGGTCTTCTGAGCATAAAGCCGTCAGCCTTGATATTCACAAACTGACCGCACTGAGCCTCTGCCGCAATTTCGGGACAATATATCGTATAGTCATAAATTTCCTTTGCAAGTGTTTTCTTGCTTACAACAGGATAAAGCCCCTGTGTATATTTATCCATAAAAAACGCTCCTATCTGCCGATGAACATAGCTCGGCTGTAATTATAAGGGTCTTCTTCTCATTTCTTCATAATCCTCATAGTAGTCATCATCTACCGAAAGGATTATCTTATCGGAAATCGTGTCCATAGAGCCGTCTGACGCTTCATTATCTGTTCCGTCATCAGCAGGCTGTATTTCCGTTATTTCCTCAATATGTTCAATATTCTCAGGAACTTCAATTTTCGGTAAATGGTTCTGTTCTGAAAAATAAGTGCTGTTATAGCTTCTTTTATTGTAATCCTCACCATACCTCTGCTTAAGCTTTTCATACTTAAGCTGTGATTGGAACAGATTAAGATTGAATTCGGGAAATCCCTCCTGAGCCGAAAGATAATCCAGCTCCTTCAATGCACGGTTTGTAACATCGGCATATCTGAAACCTATGGCACTGACTGCCATTATCAATGCTCCAAAGGCAGGCTCCATATCGTCCCATAGGGAAGCAAGTCCCGATATACCCACAATAAATTCAAGGATATATGCAGCATACAAAACCTTTATACTGCCCTTATGGTGCAGCTTGTTAGCCCTTGCATTCATTATAACTACAAGGACCGATAATATAAGCATAAATATCCATCCGCTTGTATTAAAGGGCGTTTTCAGATTTTCCGTCGTCGAATATGAAAATAAGTTTGAACCCATTATTGACGATATCTTCTTTATTATAAAGAAACATGAAAAAACTATATATGCAAAGCTTACTGCTGCATTCAGTCCGAATGATGTATCAAGTTTTTTGTTGTTTTTATACATCCGCTGTGCATTTTCGATCAGCTTCTGTTCCCGTAACTCATCGGGATCCATGATTTTGTCCTCCATGAAGGTATCTCCTTATAATGCTCTTCTTTTTTTGTCTGACGGATCACGATAATAGCTTTCGTCCTCGGGAAGCTCAAGCGCACTGCAGTCAATACCGTCCATGGCATTATCCTCCATATCCGCCTTTTTCTCTTCTTCAGTCAGGCTCTGATTATTTTCAAACCACTGTTCACCCGATTTTGCATCTGCGGAAATACCGTCCATTCCGTCGGGAGTTTCAGCTGCCGTAACTGTGATATTTGCCACAGGCCGTGCCTTTTCGGAATAATAATCGTATTTCTTTTCCTTTTTAAGCCAGTTTTCACGGAATTTCACATACCTTGATCTTCCGAAATACTGCATAGCAAGATTAAAGCTTGGAAAGCCCTCCTGCGTTACCAGATAATCCAGCTCCTTAAGTGATCTCCAGCACATATCCGCTGACCATACACCTATGATCCCGTATGCCATAAGCAGAATGCCGATCGTAAGATCAATATCGTCCCATACACCGCCTACTCCAAGCACACCTATGACAAAATACAACACATAAATAATGTACAGTATTATTGATGCCCATTTTTTATACAATCTGTTGGCAAATAATGCCATAATCGGTCCAAGCAAAGCAATAGGCAGGGTACACAGCCAACCGCTAATATTATAAGCAAGTGCAGATCTGTCATACTCCTTACTCATAATATCTGTAACAATAGATCCTATCAGACCGCCTGCCAGAGTAGTAGTAAGTCTCTGAGCAAAAAGAACAGCCGAAGCATATGCCATGATCAGTCCCGTCATACCGAAACGGAAAGAAAAATCAAAGCACCTGTTTGCTCTGAGCATTCTTTCACCGTTAAGTTCAAAATTCTGATCCCTCAGAAAGCTTGATTCCATTAATTTGTCATCCATGATACGTTCTCCTCATAATGATAAAAATGAATACCTACAAGTATAGCTGTAATCATTATCAATTACAGCTGTACTATTGACCTCTGCAGCTTAATGCCGCAGAGGCTTACTATATTTTATTATATCACTATATCTTTGTTATGTCAACCATTTCCATGTCATCAATATTCTTGCCCATTGCAAGTATATCGGCAACAGCATTGGCAGTATCTATTGATGTAAGACAGCAGATAGAACGCTCAACAGTCTTTCTGCGTATCTTTACACTGTCAAACTGCGGGATCCTTCCCTTTGCAGATGTAGAAATAACATAATCTATCTTTCCTTCATCAAGATATGTCATTACATTAGGCTTCTCCTCCGATACTCTGCGTACAACATTTGCAGCGATCATGTTTCTGTTAAGCACAGATGCCGTACCGCTTGTTGCATATATATCAAATCCGAGACGCTCAAACTTTTCGGCAACATAAAGTATCTCCTGCTTATCGGTATCTCTTACGGTAAAGAGTACACCGCCTGATTTCTTCATATTATAGCCTGCCGCAATAAGACCCTTATAAAGTGCATCCTCAAAATTCTTTGCAATACCGAGACATTCTCCCGTAGACTTCATCTCAGGTCCTAAGGCTGTATCTACATCGTGGAGCTTTTCAAAGCTGAACACGGGAACCTTCACAGCTATATAATCAGCTTCCTTGTAAAGACCGCTTTCATAGCCCTGTTCCTTAAGGGAATGACCAAGCATTATTTTTGTTGCAATATCCACCATAGGTATGCCTGTTACCTTTGAAATATAAGGCACTGTTCTTGATGAACGGGGGTTTACCTCAATAACATATACCTCGTTATTATATACAACATACTGAATGTTTACCAGACCCACTACCTTAAGCTCAAGAGCAAGTCGGCGTGTATATTCGATAATAGTTTCTCTTATCTTCTTTGTAAGAGTAAGTGCAGGATATACCGAAATAGAGTCGCCTGAGTGAATTCCCGCTCTTTCGATATGCTCCATGATACCGGGAATGAGATAATCCGTACCGTCACAGATAGCGTCTACCTCTACCTCCTTGCCCATCATATACTTGTCAATAAGCACAGGATTTTCAAGTGCAGTGCGTGTGATGATCTCCATATATTCCATAATATCGCTGTCGGAATGAGCTATTATCATATTCTGACCGCCAAGTACATACGAAGGTCTCATAAGCACAGGATATCCAAGCTCCTTGGCTGCTGCAAGAGCTTCCTCCGCAGTCATTACAGTAAAGCCTGCAGGTCTTGGGATACCGCACTTGTTAAGAAGCTCGTCAAAGCGTTCTCTGTCCTCTGCCGCATCTATACTGTCAGCAGATGTACCAAGAATATTTACACCCATTTCGGAAAGATGCTTTGTAAGCTTGATTGCAGTCTGTCCGCCGAACTGAACAACGACTCCGTCAGGCTTTTCTGTTTCAATGATAGACTCAACGTCCTCTCTGGTAAGGGGATCGAAATAAAGTCTGTCACCTGTATCAAAATCTGTGGAAACAGTTTCGGGGTTGTTATTGCAGATAATAGCCTCATAACCCATTTCCTTAAGAGTCCATACACAGTGAACGGAGCAGTAGTCAAATTCGATACCCTGACCTATTCTGATAGGACCCGAACCGAATACGATAACTCTCTTCTTTCCGCTGTTCTGCTTTTCGATAAACTCCTTAGCTTCGTTTTCTTCATCAAGTGTAGAATAGAAGTAGGGTGTTTCCGCATTGAATTCGCCTGCACAGGTATCAACCATTTTATATACCGCACGGGTCTTCTTGGGACACTTGCTTCCGCTCATTCTTTCGATAGTGCTGTCAAGATATCCGTATCTCTTGGCAATATCATATTTTTCTTCGGTAAGCTCACCGTCTGCTAGCCATGCTTCAAGCTCAGTGAGATTTTTAAACTTATTAAGGAACCAGTTGTCGATCATTGTTATATCATGGATCTCTTCAACGGTAACTCCCCTCTTAAGAGCTTCAAATATAACAAAGCAGCGCTCGTCATCAACATCATGAAGCTTGCGGCGTATTTCATCATCGGACATCTTCATAAGCTTCTTCATATTGAAGGAATCCAGTCCCAGCTCAATAGAGCGGACAGCCTTCATCATAGCATGCTCGAATGAAGTTCCGATTGCCATTACCTCGCCTGTTGCCTTCATCTGTGTACCGAGAGTACGCTTTGCATATACAAACTTGTCAAATGCCCACTTGGGGAACTTTACAACAACATAATCTATTGCAGGCTCAAAGCAGGCATAGGTATTGCCTGTTACAGCATTGATTATCTCATCGAGAGAATATCCTATAGCAATTCTTGTTGCAACCTTTGCTATAGGATATCCGGTAGCCTTGGAAGCAAGAGCAGATGAACGTGAAACTCTGGGATTTACCTCAATTACCGCATAATCCATAGATGTAGGGTGAAGCGCAAACTGACAGTTGCAGCCGCCCTCTACCTTAAGCTCGGAAACAATATTCAGCGCTGCGGAACGGAGCATCTGATATTCTCTGTCCGTAAGTGTGACAGCAGGCGCAATAACTATACTGTCGCCTGTGTGAACGCCTACAGGGTCAAAGTTTTCCATTGAGCATACAGTTATACAGTTATCCTTACTGTCTCTGATAACCTCAAATTCTATCTCCTTCCAGCCGCTTATGCACTTTTCGATAAGTACCTGTGTGATAGGTGAAAGTCTCAGACCGTTTGTAGCTATATCCTTAAGCTCGTCCTCATTGTAAGCTATACCGCCGCCTGTTCCGCCAAGGGTAAATGCAGGTCTTACAATAACGGGATAATCTGTCTCCGCCGCAAAATCTACCGCATCCTCAACAGTCTCAACAACCTTCGAGGGAATACACGGCTCGCCTATCTTTTCCATTGTATCCTTGAACGCCTGCCTGTCCTCTGCCTTGTGAATAGTTTCAGGATCTGCACCGAGAAGCTTTACTCCGTTTTCAGTAAGGAAGCCCTCCTTCGCAAGCTGCATGGAAAGAGTAAGTCCCGTCTGTCCGCCAAGTGTTGACAGAATACTGTCAGGCTTTTCAATTTTTATGATCTTCTTTACAACATCAAGGGTAAGCGGCTCGATATACACCTTATCCGCCATAGCCTTATCTGTCATGATAGTTGCAGGATTTGAGTTTATAAGAACTACCTCAAGACCCTCCTGCTTCAAAGCACGGCAAGCCTGTGTGCCTGCATAGTCAAACTCTGCGGCCTGTCCGATAACGATAGGACCCGAGCCTATAACGAGGACTTTTTTAATATCGGTACGTAATGGCATTTACTTGTCCTCCTTTTTCTTATCCATCATATCGGCAAACAAACCGAGTATATATTTATCGGGTTCAAACTGAATTGTTATACAAGGAATATTATTATATACAAGTCCCTCACAGCTGCTGTCGTTGGCGTTTACAAATACCTCATCTGCATTCTGTACACTTCCGCTGACAACTGTATAGCCGTTGTTCTTTGATGTAACAAAGGTCTTGTTTCGTCTGATATCCTTAACAGGCTGACTTGCACCTCTGTGGCCGTACCTGAGCTTTTCTGTTTTTCCGCCGTTGGCAAGTGCCGTAAGCTGATGACCTAAGGAAATACCCAGCATAGGTATGTTAAGCTTTGATATTTCAGAGATATTATTTATGATATCCTTATTCTCGGAAGGATCTCCGGGACCCTGTGAAAGCACTATACCGTCGGGAGAAAGCTCTTTTATCTTTTCTGCATTTGTATCGGCAGGAACAACTGTTACATTGCAGCCAATGCTGTTAAGGCTCTTTATAAGACTGTTTTTGCAGCCAAAATCAAGCACAGCAGCTTCATACTCAGCATTTTCAGCTTCATAACGCTTTGTTTCGGAAGATGATACGGTCTTAACCGCATTTTCGATCTTATAGGAACGGATAAGCTCCATAAGCTCGTCCTTTTTGTCATATACATTTTCAGTAGTGATAACAGCATTCATAACACCGTTTTCACGGATAATTTTTGTAAGAGCACGTGTATCTATTGAATGGATACCTATAACTCCATGCTTTTTAAGAAAATCATCTATATTTCCCTCACATCTGAAATTAGAGGGAGCATTGCACCATTCTCTGACAATATACCCCTTTGCGTATACCTTATCCGACTGATAATCCTCACTGTTCACACCGTAATTTCCGATAAGCGGAAAGGTCTGTGTAATTATCTGTCCGTAATAGGCAGGGTCTGTAAGATTTTCCTGATATGCTGTCATAGAAGTAGTAAATACTGCTTCACCTACGGCAGTACCCTTTTCTCCGAAGGAATATCCCTCGAAGATCCTTCCGTTTTCCAGCATAACATAAGCCTTATCTCCTGTGTTAAATAAAGACATTGTTATAATTCCATTCCTTTCATTATGTGGATTGCTGTTCTGAATTTATGCCTTAACCCTTAATTTCGGGAATATGAGCTGTAATATCCTCTTTCATGCGGATAACCTCTGCTCTTGCTGCCTTTGCATAATCCTTTTCGGTATAACCCTCCATCTTCTTATAAGCAAGCATAACTGCTCTTGAAGAGTTTACGATAGCACCCAGACCATTCTTGTCAAATGCCTTTGCAACACCCTCTGCGCCGCCGCCCTGTGCGCCGTAGCCGGGAACCAGGAAGAATGTGTGAGGAAGCTTTTCTCTCATCTCAGCAAGCTGCTCAGGATATGTTGCACCTACAACAGCACCCACTGCGGAATAACCATACTTGCCGATATTGTCACTGCCCCACTGCTCGCACATACCGCCCATCACGCTGTATACGCTGTCCTCGCCTATAAGCTTGTCCTGAAGCTCGCCCGAAGAGGGATTTGATGTCTTGACAAGTACGAAAATGCCTTTGTCTCTTGCCTTGCATATATCCGTGATAGGCCTGATGCCGTCTGTTCCGAGATAACCGTTTACTGTAAGAGCATCTGCACCGAATGCCTCAAGCTGCTCGCCTGCCACATCTGTAGTACCAAGATATGCAGCGGAATACGCTTCCATAGTTGCTCCGATATCATTTCTCTTTCCGTCAACCATTACAAACATACCCTTTTCCTGAGCATATCTGATCGTCTTGTAAAGGCACTTTACACCGTGATATCCGTACATCTCATAGTAAGCGGACTGAGGCTTGATTGCAGGAACAATATCGCATATCTGATCGATAATGCCCTTGTTGAACTTATAAAGAGCCGCTGCCGCACCCTTGAAATTATTTCCGTGCTTGGCAAAGCACTTTTCCTTGATATATTCGGGAACATATTCAAGCTTAGGGTCAAGTCCTACTACTGTAGGATTCTGAGTTTCAATAATTTTTCCGATAAGACGATCAAATGACATATAAAACAACTCCTTAAAATTATTAACAATATATAAATTTATTCTGCAAGCTCAAAAATGATCCTGCCCTTTGAAACAGTCATAACAGGTCTGCCCTTAAGCTTTTCACCCTTGAAAACCGTATTCTTTGACTTTGAATGAAGCTTTTCGGGATCTACTGTCCATTCCGCTTCTGTATCAACAAGCACCAGGTCCGCTGACGAGCCTATTTTTATCTCTGTAACGGGAAGTCCCAGCAGTCGTCTCGGCTCAGCGCTCATAAGAGTAACAATTCTGTTGAGACTTATCTTTCCTGTATGATAAAGCTCTGTAAGAGTTACTGCCAGCGAGGTTTCAAGTCCCACAACACCGTTGGGAGCCTTCAGAAAATCAGCCTTTTCTTCTGCCGCATGAGGTGCATGATCGGTAACGATACAGTCCACGGTTCCGTCCAGAACACCCTGAAGCACTGCAAGCCTGTCCCTTTCCTCTCTTAAGGGAGGATTCATTCTGTAATCAGCGTCCCTTTTCAGAAGCTTTTCATCTGTATAAGTGAAATAATGAGGAGCAGTCTCACAGGTGACCTTAACACCTGCTTTTTTTGCGTCCCTTATCATATTGATGCAGCCCTCTGTGGAAACATGACATATATGAACCCTTGCATCACAGGACATTGCAAGCGTGATCTCTCTTGCGGTAACACTGTCCTCCGAGGCTCTGTCCATGCCCTTTACTCCCAGCTGCTCGGAAATCTTTCCCTTATGGATAATTCCGCCGTTGATAATATTCAGATCCTCGCAGTGAGAAACCGCTAAAAGACCGTTTTCCTTTGTAAGCTCAAGCGCCTGTCTCATAAGCTCGGCATTTTCAACGGGACGGCCGTCATCGGAAATAAGTCTTACGCCTGCATTTTTAAGCTCTTCAAAATCTGCAAGCTCACCGCCTGACATACCCTTGGTTATACAGCCTACAGGATATACCTCAACACCTGTATCCTTAGCCTTATCAATAATATATTTTACAGTTTCCGTATTATCTATAGCCGGCTTTGTATTGGGCATACAAGCCGCACCTGTCACACCGCCTGCAGCACAGGCCATACAGCCTGTTATGATATCCTCTTTATGAGTAAACCCGGGATCACGGAAATGCACATGCATATCAAACAACGAAGGCATAAGCACCTTGCCGCTTCCGTCGATCACTCTGTCTGCAGCTGTATCAATAGCTTCACTTACCTGCGCAATAACACCGTTTTCTATCAGAACATCGCAGACCATGTCACAATTTTCATCAACTGCTCTTACATTTTTTATAAGCAGCTCTGCCATTTATAATCACTCCCTATTCAAGAATAAGCACAGCGTCGGTACCGTCCGACTCCATTAACATTACCTTTACCGATTCTTCCCTTGATGTAGGTACATTTTTTCCCACATAATCAGGTCTGAGAGGCAGCTCCCTATGACCTCTGTCAACAAGCACTGCAAGCTGTATGCTTCTGGGTCTGCCCCTGCTCATTACCGCTTCAATAGCGGCACGACAGCTTCTTCCCGTAAACATGACATCATCTACAAGAATGACCCTTTTATCCCTGACATCAAATGGAATATCAGTCTTGTCACTGTCAGGAATATTCTTTTCATCGTCTCTGTAGGCGGTTATATCAAGGACCCCCACACCGCCGCTGTAGCCCTCTATCTCGCCAAGCTTGGAAGCTATCCTTTCGGCAAGAGGAACTCCTCTGGACATTATTCCGATGATGACTATTCCCTCCGTGCCCTTGTTACGTTCGACTATTTCATAGGAAATACGGGCAACAGCACGCTTTATCGAGTTCTCGTCCATAATAACAGCTTTTCTGTTCATCATGCACCTCCCATATACAAAAAACCTGTCAGCCAACCGACCGACAGGTTATAATCAGATATAAGTACAGATATATACCTATAAATACAGATATACACCTATCCTATAAACGACTGCCTTGCCGACCTCACGGGATCAACTTAAAGGTTGTCTTTATCACATAATATATTTATTATACCACAGCATAAAAATCATGTCAATAGCTTTTGTGACCTGCAATAAGCGATATTTTTAATGTTATGTAAATATTTATCACTTATGCTTTGATCTTGTATGTTTTTTCACCTCATCAAGACGCAGCTCGAAATGCTCCGCCGATTTAGGTGATATTCTGTACTTCAATGCTCTGAGTGCCTCGGTATATTTTTTATTTTTAAGAGTAGGAAACGCCTTGATAAGTCTGTTTGAAACACCGTTTGAGCTTAAAAGAGTCTCGTATTTCTGTTTAAGCTCATTATATTCTGCAGTAAGCGCTGCTGTTTTTTCAGCAGAGGCTTCCTTCGCCTCCTCTACCTTATCGGTGATCTTTTCCGCAGCTGCAGCAGTTTTCTGCTTAAGCTTATCATAGTCCTCCATAACATCATTTGTCTTTCCTGCAAGAACTCCGCCGATAGCTACAGATATGGAAAGCATTTTCTTTGATATCGCATCTATCTGTTTAAGTCTGTCATTCAGCTTGTTTACAGCCTTTATTGAAGCGATGATATCAATAATAAGAAGTATCGATACTATCACGATAACCGATATTCCCACCTCAAACGGAGCTATATCGACCAGCTTTTCAAAAAGCGGATGAACTATTCTGATAACAAATACGCAGCCAAGACCCCACAGTATCGACACCTTAAGACAGATAAGCCCCTTATAATTGAAATGCTCATGTGAATAGTCCCACCACCTGTTATGGAAAACAGCCTCCATAAGCAGTCCCACAGAAAGCTCAAAGGTAGTACAAAGAAAAGCCGAGCATAGAAAAAGCAGTATAAACGTATCATTTATCGGTCGGAAAAATGTGGCTATCATAAGTACACCGAAACCGTAAATAGGACAAATAGGACCGTTTAAAAATCCCCTGTTCTGATATTCACCCGTTTCAATGGTCATATAACAAACTTCAATGCACCAGCCTAAAAATGCCCATATAATGAACAGCAGATACATCTCATATAAACTGTACTCAAAAAAAGGAAGCGGAGTCACCTTTTTATCACCTCAAAAATTGTCGAAAAATTAACGTACATTGTAATTTTACCACAGCAGATCGTCTGTGTCAATAAAAAACAGCTGTTTTTACATAATATTAAAAAAATTTATGATATATGCAAATACGGATATTTCCCATTTATGAGAAATATCCGTATGAAACTACTTATTCAGAACGCAGTGCTTCAACAGGATCCTTCTTGGCTGCAACACCTGAAGGAATAAGACCTGCAATAAGTGTCAGACACATACTGATAAGCACAAGTATTCCGCCTGCAACGGGAGGGAGGATCGACATATTTGCAATATCTGTAAGATCCTCAATGATAATGTTGATAGGAATATTCAGCAGCAGAGTAACGATTATTCCTATAGCACCCGAAGTAAAGCCTACAAGCAGAGTTTCTGCATTGAATACTCTGGAAACGTCCTTCTTGCTTGCACCGATACTTCTGAGGATACCGATCTCCTTGGTTCTTTCGAGAACGGAAATATAAGTGATGATACCGATCATAATAGATGATACAACAAGTGAAATACTTACAAATGCAATAAGAACATAGGAAATAGCATTGATGATAGTAGTTACAGAGGACATGATAAGACCAACATAGTCGGTATAATTGATGATATCCTCTTCCCTGCTCTCATTTTCCGCACGCTTGTTATATTCGTCAATAGCCTCAACGATATAATCCTTTGCTTCAAAGCTGGAAGCATAGATGTTGATAGTTGAAGGTGTATTCATTGCTGTAACGCAAAGCTTTGAGATATTACCGTCATAGGTAGCGTCCGTAGTCTTGGGAGCCATCATTTCGGAGAACATTTCAAGCATCTGTTCTTCGGACATCATGGTCATATACTGCTGCATTGCTGCCTGTTCCTCTTCGGGAAGAGTTGCTGCATACGCATATATATCCTCCATTGTCATTTCGGGAGCTTCTTCCTCCTTGCCTGTGGAAAATTCGATCTGTGTGAATACGTCAACATCGGGGTTTTCCTTCTGCTCAACAACGATCTCACTGTCATTTACAGCATTTACCACATACTCAACAAGCTCCGAGGTATATCCGATAGAACCGTTGATAGCGGTTGCAACAGCGTCCTCACTGGGACGGAGAATACCTACTACCTTTATCTCAACACCATTGTTGACAGCCTCTGTCATATAGTCCTCGTCCTCGGACTTATCCTCCCATGTACCGTCCTCATTGTGCTGATAATAATCGGTGGGAAGAAGCAGACTGTATCTTAAATTGAGAATATCATCATAGGTATAGGTGGTTTCTTCTATCTCATAGGTCTCGCCGCTCATTGCAGAGGACATGATATCAGCAAGCTCATCCTGATCGAGAATTCCGAGAGAATAAAGTGTATAGTCAGTTATCTCATTGTTCTGATTTACTATAAGGACTACCTCATCATAGCTTTCGGGCCACTTACCTGCAACAACATCATACTGAGACTTAAGAAGCTTATCATTATCGAGCATTTCCGACCATACGTCCATACCCGACATACTTGACATTGCAGCCATTGAAGAGCCGTCCATCATGGACATAGCGGCAGATGAACCGTACATACCCTCAAACATAACGCTGGGGTTTACCTGAACAACACCGTCAGAGGTATCCTTCTTATATATGTTGAGAGGGATATTGTAGGTATACTGAACAGTGCTTATATGCTCCTGTATACCGTTGTTTTCATCGTCAAGGAACTCCATAAAATCAGTAAGATTGTTCTTCTTTACCTGATCTATCATAGTGTTCATAAGCTCATTCATAATATTGTTTGAATAGATCTTATCGAGAACACGCCCTTCCTTTTTCTCCTGATTGCCTGACATATTCTCAACCATTGAGCTCATGTCGATAGTTTCAGACTGAATGGTAAGCGGATAAGATGAAAGAGTATCCTCCTGCACCCTGTCAATATATTCCTGAATACCGTTTGAAAGGGATAAAATAAGCGCAATACCGATAATACCGATACTTCCCGCAAATGAAGTGAGGAAGGTCCTTCCTTTTTTGGTCATAAGGTTATTCAGACTCAGAGAAAGAGCTGTAGCAAAGGACATTGTGGTTTTCTTTGAACGGGAAGCGTCTACTTCCTTCTTTTCGTAGGTACCGTCAAAGGGATTTGTATCTCCCTGCATCTTACCGTCAAGAAAACGGATTATTCTTGTTGAATACTTCTCGGCAAGCTCAGGGTTATGAGTTACCATGATAATAAGTCTGTCCTTGGCGATCTCCTTAAGAAGCTCCATGATCTGTACGCTTGTTTCGGTATCGAGAGCACCTGTCGGCTCATCGGCAAGAAGAATTTCAGGATCGTTTACCAGCGCACGTGCAATGGCAACTCTCTGCATCTGACCGCCTGACATCTGACCCGGCTTTTTGTGTATCTGATCTCCCAGTCCGACCTTTTCAAGTGCTTCGATCGCTCTTTTTCTTCTTTCGGTCTTTGATACGCCCGAAAGAGTAAGCGCAAGCTCAACATTTGAAAGAACAGTCTGATGTGTGATAAGATTATAGCTTTGGAATACAAAGCCTATTGAGTGATTTCTGTAGGAGTCCCAGTCACGATCGGAATAATCCTTTGTGGAACGTCCGTTGATAACCAGATCACCGCTTGTATAGTGATCAAGTCCTCCGATAATGTTAAGAGTTGTTGTCTTTCCGCAGCCTGAGGGACCGAGAATAGATACAAACTCACTGTCACGGAATTTGATGTTTATACCGTTAAGGGCATGAACAACATTATCTCCCGACACATAGTCCTTGACAATGTCCTTAAGTTCAAGCATTAATAAAGCTCCCTTTCTTAAAAATTATTGATTATAACGCACCCATATATTAACATATACAATTTCAGATGTCAAGCAATTTCACATAGCTTTCATTATTGTTAAAAAAATAACTGATTTCATCTGTGAATACAACATCTGTCAGACAGTTTTCCATGTCTTGGGGCTGAACAGTATAAGAACAGGCAGGATCTCAAGTCTGCCTATAAGCATCGCAAATGAAAGCAATATCTTTGAAAAGGTGCTGTACTCCGCAAAGCTTGAATAAGGACCTACAGCTTCAAAGCCGGGACCAACATTGGAAATACAAACTACAGCTGCCGACAAATTGCTTAACAATCCATGCTTGACTTGATAACTTCCCGCATCTGATACGACTGTAAATACTTCACCGTTGACAGGATCAAACGACAGAAAAAAAACCGCTGCAATAAAAATAAAAAAATACAGAGTGATAAATGCAAAAACATCATTTATCGTTTTTTGCTCCAGCTGCTTCCCTTCAAACTCGATTTTGGGAACATATCTGGGATTGATAAGCTTTCTTATATTGACCTTTATACCTTTAAACGCAATAACGATTCTTGATAACTTTATTCCTCCGGCTGTTGAGCCTGCCATTGCTCCCGTAAGCATAAGTATAAACATAACAGTAGTTGCCAGCATCGGCCATACATTAAAGTCGGTAGAGGAAAAACCTGCTGTAGTTATGATAGAAGCAACCTGAAAAAGTGTATGACGGAAAGCCTCTTCCATGGTATAATCCTGCGGATAATCCTCAAAACGCCATATAAGACTGATAAATATCAATGCTACAGAAAGAATAACTATTGTAAAATAGCTTTTGAATTCTTCACTTTTCAGTACTGTTTTGATTTTCCCGAGAATAATCAGATAGTATAAGCTGAAATTAACACCGAACAATATAAGGAATATTGCCATTACATACTGAGAAAAAGGGTTATACAGCTCTACACTGTTGGGGATACAGCCGAAACCGCCTGTTCCGGCACAGCCAAAGGTAGACAGAATACTAATAAACAGCTTATCCTCTTCATAACCGGGAATAGGCTTATCAAACATAAGAATAATGATCTCCAGAACAGTCATTCCGATATAGATAAGATAAAGTATTCTTGCAGTCACCTTCATTTTTGAAGCCAGCTTGCCGACCTGCGGACCGGGGCTCTCTGCTCTAAGAAGATGCATTGACGAACCTTCATTGCTTTCAGGGATAAAGATAAGGACAAATACAAGTATTCCCATACCGCCTATCCAGTGCGAAAAGCTTCTCCAGAAAAGACCCGAATGAGATATTACTGTAATATCTCTGATTATGCTTGAACCTGTTGTTGTAAAGCCTGACATTATTTCAAAAAAAGCGTCAGCATAATTTGGAATATCACCGCTTATAACAAAGGGCACAGCACCAAACAGCGTCATTACCAACCATGCAAAAGCAGTAAGTGCAAACCCCTCCTTCTGAAAAAGCGTATCTCTTTTGGGCTTTGGTATCTGAAGTAAAAAACCCATAAGTGCCAGAGCAGCCATGGGTATGATAAAGGCAAGCTTATATTTCCATTCCTCGCCGTAAATAAAACTTACAACAAGCGGTGCAAGCATAAGCATACTTTCCAGGATCATGATCTTTCCCAGAATTTTTCCAAGCTTTTTAAAGTTCATATCTTTAATTCTCCTTATTCCAGGATATCGGTAAGATCATCAAAATTCTTATGAGTTGTAACTACAATAACACTATCTCCCAGATGAATTGAAGTATCACCGTTAGGGATTATTACCTTTGCGCCTCTGATAATGCATGCGATCAGGCAGTTATCCTTGATCTTAAGCTCACGTAGCGGCTTATTGTATATTTTTTCCTCACGCTTTGCCAGAAATTCAAGTGCTTCTACCCTGTTGTTTACAAGCCTGTAAAGAGTATGAACATTACTTCCCACACTGTTTTCAAGAGCACGTATATAGCCTACAATACGGTTTGCCACGATATCTCTCGGTGAAACGGTATTTTCGATACCAAGCTCCGACAGCATACCGTAAAGCTCATTGTTCTTTATCTGGGTAATGGTTTTTCTGACATTCATTTTATTTGCAAACAGAGATACGATCATGTTTTCTTCATCTATATCAGTAAGAGCTATAAATGCATCCATAGCCTCTATGCCTTCTTCTATCAGAAGATCATGCTTTGTGCCGTTTCCGTTGATAACGGTAACGTTTGAAAGTGTTTCCGCAAGCTCCTCTGCTGCCGCCTTGTCGCTTTCTATAAGCTTTACATTATATTTTTTCTTTGAAAGCTCATCGGCAAGATAATAGCCGATATTGCTTATTCCCTTGCCGCCGCCGACTATCATGATATTTCTGAGACGCAGCTTTACTATATTTATCTCTGACAGCAGATCGCGAAGCTCCTTTGCATCAGAGGTAAGATGTATCCTGTCACCCTCCATGATCTTAAAATTACCTGAGGGGATAATTACCTGGTCACCTCTCTGAACTGCACAGATAAGCACCTTTGTATCAAGCTTCTTACCCAATGAAATAAGTGTTTCGTTGATAAGCGCACAGCCCTTTTCCGCAACGATCTCCACAAGAAGAACTCTTCCCTTAGCAAAATACTCCACATTTGCTATTTCGGGAAGGCTTATCTGATTGAATATTTCCGAAGCGGTATCCAGCTCGGGATTTACTATCATCGAAATACCAAGCTCATTTTTCATCTCTATTATCTGACCTCTGTAATCGGGATTTCTTACTCTTGCGATAGTATTCTGTACACCCAGCTTCTTTGAAACAAGACACGCAAAAACATTGAGTTCATCGCTTTCAGTAAGCGCGATTGTCACATCTGCGGTATCAGCACCCGCTTCTCTCTGTATCTCAATAGATGCGCCGTTTCCGACAACTCCCTGCACATCATACTTTTCAATGAGAGCTTCGATTTTATCCTTGTTTTCATCTATAATGGTTATGGTATGACCCTCGCCCGATAGATTACTGAGAATAGTTCTGCCTATGGTACCAAGTCCGATAATAACAATATTCATAAATAACCTCTCTGAATAACAGCAATTATATATCCATAACTGCGGAAAATATTTCACAAACGCAATTATATCATATCTAAAAAAATAATGCAATATTATCCTTGAAATTTTAATCTTAATACAGTATAATTATAACATATAATACAAATTCATGTCTGTATATCAAAGCCTCTTCGGCATTTTGGCAATACGGCAGAAAGGAAAAAATACAATGAGCTCAGAAAGAAACTATCCGAAGGTGATAATATCGGAAAAATGCAGAAAACGTATTTCATCGGGTCACCCATGGATATATGATAATGAAATAACCTCCTTTGATGAAAAAATTGAAAACGGCACCCTTGCCGATGTGTACACCGAAAAGAACCGCTTTGTCGGAACAGGCTTCTATAACAGCTGCTCAAAGATAAGAGTACGCCTTATCTCACGTAACAGCAACGACCGCTTTGACGATGCATTCTGGAAAAGACGTGTGGAATATGCATACAGCTACCGAAAGACCGTTATGAACACAGAGGACCTTTCCTGCTGCCGCATTATATTCGGCGAGGCTGATTTCTTCCCCGGTCTTACTGTTGACCGTTTTTCCGATATTCTTTCGGTACAGATACTTTCACTGGGCATTGAAAAGCTCCGTGATGTCATTCTGCCTGCTGTCAGAGATGTTCTGGAAGCGGACGGACAGCAGATAAACGGCATTTTCCTCAGAAACGATGTAAAGATAAGAAAGCTTGAAGGCATGGAGGAGGAAAAGGGCTGGTATTGGTACAAAGGAGAAAATTCGCCCTCCCCCGTAACTAAGATAACCGAAAACGGCATCATATATGATGTAGATGTGGAAAACGGACAGAAAACAGGCTTTTTCCTTGATCAGAAATATAACCGTCAGGCTGCCGCAAGGCTTGCAAAGGGCCGTACTGTAATGGACTGCTGCACTCATACGGGTTCATTTGCACTTAATGCCGCAAAGGGCGGAGCAGCGCACGTTCATGCTGTTGACGTATCCTCCTCCGCTATTGAAATGGCACGGAAAAACGCTTGCAATAACGGACTTGACCATATAATGAGCTTTGAAACAGCAGATGTGTTTGAAGCACTGAAATCACGTATAGAAGCTCACGACCGCAGCTTTGACTATATCATTCTCGATCCACCTGCATTTACAAAATCACGCAAAACTGTAGGAAATGCAAGAAACGGATATTTAGAGCTGAATACACTTGCTATGAGACTTCTTCCGAGAGGCGGATATCTTGCAACCTGTTCCTGCTCCCATTTCATGACGGAAAAGCTGTTTATCGAAATGCTGCATGAGGCTGCAAAAGCAGCGGGCGTATCTCTCCGTCAGATCGAATGCAGACAGCAGAGTGCAGATCACCCCATACTTATGTGTGCGGAGGAAACAAACTATCTTAAATTTTTCCTGTTCCAGGTAGTATGAATATGAATAAAAGAATTCTTATAATCGAGGACGATACCGAAATAAACGATCTCCTTTCGGGCTTTTTACAGAAAAACGGATATGAAACTGTCTCCGCTTTTGACGGAAACACTGCATCACAGCTTCTTAAACGGCGTGATTATAACCTGGTGCTTACCGACCTTATGCTGCCGTTTATCGAGGGTGAACAGCTTATAAAGGAGTTGAGGGAATATTCCGATGTTCCTGTGGTAGTCCTGTCGGCAAAATCCATGCTTGAAACACGTCTGGAGGTACTGCGTCTGGGTGCGGACGATTATATCCTGAAGCCATTTGACCTGAACGAAGTGCTTGTACGCATTGAAGTAGTCCTGCGCAGAAGCGGCAGCTCATCGGAACAGCCTGAGCTTCTTACCTGCGGAGGACTTGCCTTCTCCCCTACTGAAAATATAGCCACCTATAACGGAAAGCCTGTTTCTCTTACCGCAAAGGAGCTTATGCTCTTAAAGCTTTTTATGGAATATCCCAAAAAGGTATTCACCAAAGCAAACCTATACGAATCGGTATGGAATGATACCTATTATTATGAGGATAACACCATAAATGTTCATGTAAGCAACCTGAGAAGCAAGCTAAAAAAAGCCTCGGGACAGGATTTTATCGAAACTGTCTGGGGTATCGGTTATCGTCTTAAGGAGGAATAAGCCATGCAGCTCATGATAGGCTTATCTGTTATCCTTTTAATTATAGTGATACGGCTTGTTATACATATCCGTGCTATAAAAAAAGAGATGAAAAACCTGAAAAACGAACTTTATCTGACCCGTGACAAAAGCTATAACCGTATGCTTACTATAAGCCTTATTGACAAAGATCTTTCCGCACTTACTGCCGAAATGAACAAGAATCTGGATTATCAGAAGCAGCTTAAGCTCAGCACCGAAAAATCGGAAAGAGCACTTAAACAGTCTGTATCCGATATTGCTCATGACCTGCGTACTCCCCTTACCGTTATAAAAGGAAATTTACAGCTTCTGGAAACGGAAGAACAGCTTTCCGATCATGCACTGGAGCATATACGCATATGCTCCCAACGTGCCGATGCTATGAAAACAATGGCAGATGATTTTTTTGAGCTGTCTGTGCTTGAAAGCGATCATACTCCTGTTATTCTCATGAAGGTAAACATTACAAATCTTATGATGCAGCTTATCGCAGATAATGAAGCTGTTATAAGAAGCAAAGGAATTTATCCCGATATTATCCTTCCCGATAAGACCGTTTTTATATCGGCTGATGAAAAAATGGTCATGAGAATGTGCGAAAATCTTCTGAATAATGTACTGAAATATGCTGAGGAAAGCTTCACGGCAGAGATCTCTGTTTCGGATAATATATGCACCGTTACTTTTTCAAATCCTGTTTACGAAGGACGAATAATAGATACCGACCGCCTGTTTGACAGAACATACCGTGCCGACAAGGCAAGACAGGGCACAGGTGCAGGACTGGGACTTTATATAGTAAAGCTTCTTGCAGAAAAGCAGAATGGAAAGGTAAATGCCCGTCTTTCAGATAACAGATTATATATGTCCATGAGCTTTGCACTGTATAAATAAAAACGCAGTATATTTATCTGCGTTTTTTATTATACCGCCAAATTTATGAATTTTCTGTAAACTTTCAAATTCTTAAGAAATTCTTTAAGATTTGATTTTATCATTATATACAGTAAAGAACTACTTCAAGGAGGAACACTATATGTCACAGGTATTAATTGATGTAAAAAATCTTGATAAGCAGTATATGAAGCAGATGGCAGTAAAAAACGCTTCATTTCAGATAACCGAGGGTATGATATGCGGACTTATCGGTCCCAACGGTGCGGGAAAAACAACTATCATGAAAACTCTCGGCGGACTTATCCTCCCAACAGGCGGAACGATATCTATCTACGGTCAGACTACACCCGATGGTCTTGCAAAATCAAGAAGCCGCATGAGCTTTATGATCGAGGTCCCTTATGCAAAGGAAAAAATGACAGCTCGCGAAAACCTTGAAAAACAGCGTTTACAGAAGGGTATCCCCGACAAAAAGAGAATTGACGAGGTACTTGAAATAGTCGGTCTTACCGATACGGGCAAAAAGCCTGTAAAGAATTTTTCACTTGGTATGAGACAGCGTCTCGGTATTGCAAATGCACTGCTTACCAAGCCCGAGATCATGATACTCGACGAGCCTACAAACGGTCTTGACCCTGAGGGTATCGTTGAAATAAGAGAGCTGCTTTTAAAGCTGAACAGAGACGAGCATATCACTATTGTAATATCCTCACATATCTTAAGCGAGCTTTCTCTTCTCTGTACCGATTATATATTCATCAATCACGGTGAGATCATTCAGTCTGTATCCGCTCCCGAGCTTAAGAAGATATGCAAGGAATATTACCATATCAATACCGATAACAATTCCCTTGCTGCTGCAATTTTACAGGATAAGCTGGGAATAACACAGTTTGACGTTGAGAAAAACGGAAATATCCGTCTTTATGAGCAGCTTGACGATATCCGCAATATTTCAAAGACACTCTTTGAAAACGGCGTTGTTCCCGTTGAGCTTGGTATACATGAAGCAAATCTTGAAGAATACTATATGAATATGGTAGGCGGTGAGGTAAATGAATAATATTATAAAATCACTCCATTATCAGACCAAACGTGATAATTTCACTATATATGCATTTCTTATTGCTATAGGAATGATATTATTGAATCACGTTCTTATGACTATTGATTACGATATTTATAATCTTTCAGGATCTGAATATACAACATACTTCATGTGTGATATGCTTCCGATCGTCATCATGCTTTTCTGCATTGTTCTTGTACCAAGAATATGCGGCTGGGATTATACCGATAAAACCATAAATTATGATATACTTATAGGTCACAGCCGTAAGGATGTTTTTTTCAGCCGTGTAACAGTAGCATTTACATGGGCACTCCCTGCATTAATGCTCTTAGCCCTTGTTCCCTCACTTTTATTCTCTCTTTTTGCCGGCTGGGGACACAATGCGGAGCTGAGCGATATTCTGATACGCTATGCTCTGCTGATTTTCCCCTTATTCCGT
>JAFUOZ010000053.1 GCA_017481565.1 Oscillospiraceae bacterium
CGTTCTTTGTTCTTTCGTTGAATTCCTTTGTGAATGCCATAATGTTTACACCGTGCTGATCGAGTGCGGGGCCAACAGGGGGGGCAGGTGTAGCCTTACCTGCTGCGATCTGAAGCTTAATTAAGCCAACTACTTTCTGTGCCATGACTGCACACCTCCATAAATCAGAATGACCGGCATAATCTGCCGCATTCGAGTCTTTCGTTTTTTACCGATCAGAATTCGGACTTTACTACCTGTGTAAGCTCAAGGGTCGCAAGGGTCTCTCTGCCGAACATTGAAACCTGTACATCAACTGTCATTGACTCTGTGTCAATGGACTGTACAGTACCCATAAAGCCTTCCATAGGACCGGCGGAAATTTTTACGTTGTCGCCTACAGCGAAGTTTACCTCAACGGTTTTTCCTCGTTCAACGCCAAGCTTAGCGACCTCTCTGTCTGTGAGAGGAACGGGCTTTGACCCGGGACCCACGAAGCCTGTAACGCCTCTTGTATTTCTGACAACATACCACGAATCGTCTGTGAGGATCATCTTCACAAGAACATATCCGGGGAATACCTTATGCTCCACCTCATGCCACTTACCGCTTTCGGTCTGTTCGTTAGCGGTTTCCGTCGGAACTATTACATCAGTAATAAGAGCATGAAGCTTACGGTTTTCGACAACCTTCAAGATCGTCTGTGCGACCTTATTCTCATATCCCGAATAGGTGTGGATAACATACCATTTTGCTTCTTCTGACATTTTAGATCATCCTTTCATCTTTGCGGAATATGACGGTTTCTTAACCTACGAGCAGCTTGAGCAGAGCGCTGAAACCTGTATCAAGACCCCATATTACCAGGGAGCATACGACCATTACCACAAGAACTACGCCTGTATTGTTGAATACAGTCTTTCTTGAGGGCCATACGACCTTCTTGAATTCGCTTCTCAGCTCCTTGAAATATTTTACTATTCCGTTCTGCTTGTCCTTGGACTTGTTCTTATCCTTGGACTTTGAGTTTACGATCTGCTCCGCCTTGGCTTCAGCCTTGGCAAGTGCAGAAGAAGTGTTCTTCCGGGCTTTCTTATTGTTAGCCATTTAAATGAAGCACCTCCGCTTACTTTGTTTCCTTGTGAACAGTATGCTTCTTGCAGAACTTGCAGTACTTATTCATTTCAAGTCTGTCAGGGTCATTCTTCTTGTTCTTCTTGGTGTTGTAGTTGCGCTGCTTGCATTCTGTACAAGCCAATGTTACCTTTACTCTCATATCGGCACCTCCTGTTTTGCTTTTTTCAAGCGTTTCGTTTATTGGGATATAGATCCCTCTGCCTCCCTCTCTGAACTCCGTGAGGAGCTCGGCGGTCAATCAGCTGCGTTTAAAAAAGCGCAAAAAAATAGACCTCCATAAGAGGTAACTACATTATACCACACCTTAAACGCTTTTGTCAAGAGCTTTTTCCGATTTTTTTACACTATATTTTATAATACTCCTCTCCGATACTTTCCTTGCCGACGGAGCATTGGGGAAAATATGATTTTTTCTGCACTTTTCACAACTCTGTGCATATACACAGGTTGTATTTGTATGATATAACGAAACTGTTTCGCCCCGATAAAAAGTGTTCTCCGTACCTTTGTTGAAAATGTGCATAATATACCCTGAGATACCCATAAAAATTCTCTGCAAATGACAAATTGTTTCTCTTTTCTGAACAAAAACGAAATTTTGCATTTTTCTTCCCTTTGGGTATATAATCGGTTTATCGGAGAAACAGGGAAACGCTGCACGGCATTGATCAGCAATTTTCCCTACATTCTCCAATTTGTGAAACGGAGGAAAATGTTTATGGAAAATTCAATCAGAAGAAACGGCAGCGCACATAGCAGAGCACTTATGAGGGTAATCGCCGTAGGACTTATGGCGGCTCTTGTATATGCGGGAAATTATCTGCAGATAAAGATACCCAACGGCGTACTTATCACAAGAATACATTTCGGCAATTCCATGTGCCTTCTTGCAGGTCTGCTTTTCGGACCTGTCATCGGAGGACTTTCATCGGGAATAGGCGCAGCCATGTATGACCTGTTTGACCCTGTTTATATAGTATCCGCACCCTATACCTTCATATCAAAGTTTGCAATGGGCTTTGCGGCAGGCGCACTGAACAGAGTATTTGCCAAAAAGCTGAACAGTACCGCTTCCGCATATATTTCTGCGGTCATCGGACAGATAGTGTATATCGTTTTCTACCTTGCAAAGAGCTATTATACCATTGCCATAGTAAAGGGTACTCCCGAAGCTGCGTGGACAGCTGTGGGAACAAATGCCATAACCTCGTCGGTAAATGCGGTGATAGCGGTAATAATTTCCGTACCTGTTGCATTTGCACTTAAAAAGGCGCTTAAAAATACCGCAATGGGCAGACTTATGAACAGCGACAGCACAGAAACAAAATCTGCATAAGTGATAAAAATCAGCTCATGCCCGTTTTTTTACGGAGTATGAGCTGTTATCTTTTCCGCAGATATGTTTTTCTGAACCAGTTTACATAAGCTCCCTCAAGCATTGCCAGAGTGATATCGTACATAACGAATACAGCATCGGCAAAGCCAAGGAGCTTTAAAACCAAATGGTCACCCAGAAATCCGAATTCATCTATCAGGTTATATACACCGAATACATTTATAATAAAGTAGTAGGCGGCTGAAATTGCAATGTTGAATATTATCAGCTTGATTATCCACCGAAGCAGCTTCATGCTGAATTTTTCGTTGATTATCCTGCGCAGTACGGGATAATATCCGAAGAACATTATAAACAGTATGGACGCTTCCTTGTCGGGCGTGATGAACATGCTCAGAGCGGCGACTGCACCGTAGGTAAGCATAGCCCAGCCCGAATTTATCTCCACCGCAACGATAACGAGCATTGCGCCTGCATATATGGGAATAGCCATGGCAAGCAGGGGAAAGACAGCTGTCAGGAACATTAGCAGCAGACAGAGAGAGGCGGTTATCCCACCCAATGCGATCTTATAGCTTATTTTTTTCACTTGATAACCTCTTGGTATAATACATATTATTATAGTATATTATACAACATCTGATAGATAATGTCAATAATCCCTTGTTAAATATCATCAAATTATCAATTTGGCAGTAATTTTGCAAGTTCACCGAGACAAACTTGCAAAAATATCGTTTTTTCTATTGACAAGTGAGAGATTATCTGCTAAAATAATAATCAGATGATCTGACTGTACAATAAAGGTACAGTCCAACCAAATATGTAAGGAGAGCTTTTTATGTCAATAAGAATCGGTATTTACGGCTACGGCAATTTAGGCAGAGGAGTTGAATGTGCGGTAAAGCAGAGCGCAGATATGGAGCTTGCCGCAGTTTTTACAAGACGTGACCCTTCAACAGTGAAAACTCTTACGGGAGTTCAGGCTGTTAAAGCAGACGAAATATCACAGTGGAAGGATAAGCTTGACGTTGTTATTATCTGCGGCGGTTCGGCTACAGATCTTCCCGTACAGACCCCCATGCTTGCGGAGATGTTCAATGTTATCGACAGCTTTGATACACATGCAAGGATCCCCGAGCATTATGCAAAGGTCGATGAAGCTGCTAAAAAGGGCGGCAAGGTAGGAATTATTTCGGTAGGCTGGGATCCCGGTATGTTCTCCGTTATGAGACTTTACGGCAGTGCAGTACTCAGCAACGGTTCAGATTATACCTTCTGGGGAAAGGGCGTAAGTCAGGGTCATTCCGACGCTATCCGCAGAGTTGAGGGCGTAAAGGACGCAAAGCAGTATACCGTTCCCGTTGACAGTGCCGTTGAAGCGGTAAGAAGCGGCTCAAATCCCGAATTCACAACACGTCAGAAGCATACAAGAGAGTGCTTTGTTGTAGCGGAGGAGGGCGCAGACCTTGCAAGGATAGAATCCGAGATCGTGAATATGCCAAACTATTTCAGCGATTACGATACAACGGTGCATTTCATATCCGAGGAGGAGCTTAAGAGAGATCACAGCGGACTTCCTCACGGCGGCTTTGTTATCAGAACAGGCACAACAGGTCTGAACAACGAAAACAAGCACGTTATCGAATACAGCCTTAAGCTTGATTCAAATCCCGAATTTACAGCAAGCGTGCTTACAGCATATGCAAGAGCGGCTGTAAGAATGAACAGCGAGGGCGCAAGCGGCTGCAAGACTGTATTTGATGTTCCCCCTGCATATATTTCCGCAGAAAGCGGCGAATATCTGAGAGCGCATCTTTTATAATATTTTTATAAAATAAATTCCCCCTGTCCGTATTCCGAAAGGAACGGGACAAGGGGAGTTTTTTTGTTTATAAATAAGCAGTGGTCAGCGGTTCATTAATAGTCGGATATGATTATATTGAAATCTGATGCGTTTGATGAACGCCACTTTTCACATAATGAATCGGGTGTAACGCTCATAACTTCGTTATTATATCTTTTTCCGTAGGCAGATTTATTATAGATCTCATAATAATTTCTTCCTGCATTTTCCATATTGAAAGTACCGTCTGCATTTACAGCTATGTTCTGAACATATGTAATTGCGAGATAAGTAATAGTTGTTTTTGTTCCGATATCCAGATCATCGCTGGTATCCCAACGGCTTTCTGTGAAAGCAGTTTTTTCTGCTGTCATCTGTATTTCCCAGATTACCAGGTGATTATTCTTTGTGGATTTATCCTGTGGGTTTTTAGCTTTGAAATACATTTTTTTAACAGGAACATATTTAATTTCTTTTACTGTGTATTTATCGTCTGATAAAACGTCTGTAAGCACATTTCTGCCAAGAATCATCGAGCCTACATAATAATCATTGTTTGCCATCTGAGATTCAAGCATAGCCTTGAATTCCTCATCAATAGATGTAAAATCAACATTTTCATCACTGTCGGGATATTCCGAAACACCGCTTATAGCATATGTTTTTTCTTCCTGAGTAAATACGATACCGTTTTCTTCTGCCTTGCTTTCGCTGTATGAAATGGAAATATTTGCATTGTCACCGTTTGCATAGTACTTGTTTGAGCTGGAGAAGGAAACATTGTTTCTGACGAATTCGTGACAGCCTGAAAGGTCATACTTGATTTTGGCATTGGGAGAAATTCCCTCATATTCAAGAACAAGACCCTCAAACGGATCAATGGATACGCCTTCTTCAACACCTGCAACAGTGATACTTGTTGTATCTGAGCCGAGAACATATCCCTCAGCAAGAAGAGCGGATTCGTTCTTTACAGATGCCTTGATTTCTATCGTATCGCCGTTTGCAACCCTTTTGTCCTCATCGTAGTCAAATTTTATGTTGCTTTTTACGATCTCGTCACAGCCTGAAAAATCAAGAGAATATTCAGCCTTGGGAGAGAAACCCTCATAATTTACGGAAATACCTGCAAAAGGATCAAGCGGCTTTGCTTCTTCAAGACCTGTTATCTTATGCTTGAAGTTGTCCTTTGTGAATACAAAGCCATATTTTTTCGCTGTGTCCTTGTCATAGATAACATCAACTTCAATAACATCGCCGTTTTCAAGATTTTCGGTTTTTTCGGATGTGATCTCAAATTTGATCGTATCTGCAAAAAGAGCAGCCTTTACTTTATCAAATTCGTCAGCATTCTTATCCTGACATGCGGCAACGGCAAATTCAAGGTTGCTGTAATTATACTGCAGTGAAGCGGACGCATAACCCTCCGCACCCTTGATCTGTACCTCGCAGTAGTCCTCAGGATCAAGCTTTTCAGCTCCGCAGGCTGTCATGAAAGCACACATTGCTACTGAAGCAGCACCTAAGGATATTATTCTTTTGATTTTCATAGATTATCCCCCAATTTTTAATAATTTTTATAATGCTTATATATATTACACTACTTTGTCGTATATTGTCAATATCTGTCACATAACTTTGTATATATAAACAATAAATAATTATATTATATACATAATATGGTTGTTTGTAATAAAAAAATGAAGGTGATCTTTATATCGTTTACATTATGAAAAAACCACCTCAGAAGCTTTCCGAGGTGGTTTATATCATGCAAGCAGCATCATAACAGGAGTAGTAACAACACATAAAAGTGTACTGAGCAGAACGGTATTTGCCGCCGTGTCCTGACCCTCGCCCAGAAGCTCGGTAAAGGTCAGCACCACTGCCGCTGTGGGAGTACAGCTGAGTATAAACAGTGTTTTTGCCATGTTATCGTCAATGGGGAGGATAGCCGATAATCCCAGAACTATCAGGGGAAATACTATAAGCTTAAGCGCCGCCGTAAGATACTGTAATTTGCTTGTAAATACAGGCTTAATAGGAAGTGCCGCAAGTCTCATTCCTATGACTATCATGCACAGGGGAGTTGACATTCTGCCCATAAGGGTTATAGCATCGTTCAGCTTATCGGGCAGCTGTATACCCGATATCATCATTAAAAGTGAGATAGCTATTCCTATTGTTGCGGGATTTATGATTATCTTTTTTATGCTGATGTATTTTTTATCCTGAGTTATGATGTATGAAGCGGCAGTCCAGCCGAGAATACTCATTCCCAGAAAGAATATATTTGAATATACCACAGCCTCGGGATAATCGGGCATTACCGCTTCAAGAATGGGAACTCCCATAAAGGTACAGTTTCCGAAAGCGGCGGCGGCACAGCATACTCTGTACCGTGTGATACTGCGCACCCTTTTTGTCAGCAGATACATAAGAAACAGCACCGCAGACTGCAAAAGAAAGGTTATTATAAAGAAAACCGCCATATTTTTCAGTATACCCTCGGAATATTCTACCTTGCCGAAGCAGTAGACTGTCAGACAGGGTTGGCATATATACATCAGAAGCTTTGCAAATGCAGGAATACTTTCCTTATTTGTTGCTCCCGAACGGACAAGTACATATCCGGGAACAGCATACAGCAGCATTACCGCAACAGTGGAAAAGGTAATAAAAAAGGTCATTCTGAATTTCTCCGATCAATTTTTTTCATGCGTATTACATGATATCATAACCGTCTTGTCAAGTCAATGTTTATTTTGTGAAAGAATTAATTTCCTGTAAAAAAAACAGCCGCACAAAAGGCTGTACGGCTGTGAAATATCATATAAAAACATTCTCCTGATTATTTACCTCATGAGAATATCCTGTTTTAAGCTCGGTGCTGAAAATGCTTTCAAGGATATCGGGATTATCATAGATATTACCAAGCGTCTGAACCGCAAATCCCTCGGCAGGCAGCAGATTTTCACCGAAGAACTGATAAAGGGGAGTACAGCACATTGTTCCGTCAACATAGTTCATGTACTGAATACAGGGCATATCTCCGTAATAGAAAACATATCCGCTGTAGGTTGCGGTAATATGCGAGCCTGAGGGGGGAGTTTCGTAAATTCCCTCGTCCTTTTCTTCCTTTGCACCGCTTAACTGTCTTATGATATCATCTGCGGACATAAAGCCGCCTGCAAGCTTTTCAAAGCCTGTTATCTTTATGATATCGCCCTCGTAGATATCGGCTGCTTTTCCGTTTTTATAATATGTATTGAGATAGAGTGCATCGGTAAGGATATTGCGGAAGAAATAACCCTCTCCGTCGGTATTTTTTTCAAGTATATAATAATTCCGTGTTCCGTCGAAGAAAAGCGGACCGTCAGTCCAAGGCTTTCCCGGAATTACATTTTTATAGTTTATGCGTGCTTTGAAGGTGTTGTATGGATATACTAATCTGAGACGATATGTTTCGGTCATTGACGGTCACCTCCCCCATAATTTTCACATTATATTTTATCATATTTATACCGTTTTGTCAATAAGCAAATGATTTTTTTGTCAGAACAGACCTCGGAAAAATTTTATCTGATCCTCATCGCCGCTTTTCAGTGCATATTCAAGACCTTTTTTACGATGAACGGTAACATATTCCATATACATTTTCCTGTGCTTTGCGGAAAGCCTGAAACCGCCTGTTATGCGGCAATATGCCGCTTCAAGCTTTGTACGCATTGAAAGGGGAGAGGATAATATTTCTTCGTCGTATGCATATATATCAAAGCCTGTAGGTGAAAGCACACGGCTGTACATATCCGAAACAGCTTCATGAGTACTGCTTTCATATCTGTAGACAGGAAATCTGAATAAAAATCCCGAATAACGTCCGCTTCCTATTTCTATAAAAATATCAAATCCTTCTTTAAGAACGGATTTTTCCAAAGGCGTGAATTTATCGCATACTATATGGCACGTAGGATTTTTTATGATCAGCCTTTTTGCAAACAGATAGTGAAGCTGGTCAATTTCTGAAACGGAACCGGGTATAATAACAGTTTTTAGAGGTTTCACTGTTTTATATCCGCCTGCATAAATATATCTGATACCCTCGGGTATTTCCCATGTATCCTTATCACAGGGCGGCTTCGGAAATAACAGATGATCTGCAATAACAACACCGTTTTCGGTCATATAAGCGGTATTCACAGGGGTATTCATAAAGGGGTCACCTCTTAAAAAAATATCCCTGTTTAATTTTATACAGGAAGCCGCCAGCGAAGAACAGCAGTAAAAGGCTTTATCGGCTATATATGTAACATTGTCAAGGTTGATATGTTCAAGTGAACGGCAGTATTCAAAGGCGTTTTTCCTTATATACTTTACCGATGAGGGAAGTATCACTTTTTTCAGATTATTACAGCGTGCAAAAGCCTCCTCGGAGATGATCTTTGCACCGTCGGGAATTGTAACGGTATGAGAATTACCGTTATATCTCTGAACGGTATCACCCACTATAAGAAGCTCATGTGAACGCTCAAAGGGCGTATTCTGAAAAACAGCAGATCCGCAGTAATTTATCCTTTCCCATGAAGCGTTTTTCAGTGATATACAGCCGAAAAAAGCACGGTCGCAAATACTGCATTCATTGAAGAACACATTCTTCAATGCGGTACAATGGGAGAATGCCACAGACCCTACAGATACATAGCTGCCGAAATGAAGCTCTTTCAGCTTTTCCTGTCCGCCGAATGCATTGTCCATAATTGTCAGATAGCTGTTTTCACAGAAATGCACAGCATTGAAAAGTATTTGACAGTTTGTTTTTGCATATCTGTTCCTGCTTGTATAGAATGCTTTTGTGCTTGTATAGAATGCTTTTGTGCCGATAAATTTAACGGTTTCGGGGATAAAAAGCTCTGTTTCGGAAATACCCTCCGAGGCTATTGTTTTACATTCATCAGCTATTACCGTTACGGGATATCCGTCAATATAAGAGGGAATGACCGTTTTATCGCTTTTGATATGTATACTTGTGATGATAACGGCTTTTCGTGTATGTTCGCTGCGAGTTTTTATAAATCTGAACTGAAAGCCTGCCCTCTGAGCTTCGGAGAAAGTCATTTTCAATTCGGGAAAGTCGCTGTGGCTGTTTTCGCATACGGTTTCCTTTGTACCGTTATCTGAGATATTTTCTTCTTTGGGTATTATTTTATCAGATGATACCTTTGATACAGACGGAACAGCCTTTTTTCCCAATAGATTATCCGATAAATTCTTTACGAACCGTGATAAAAAATCCATGTTATTCACCTCAGTATTCCATTATTTTATAGTCCTTATATAAAGCGCCTGCGTCCTTTGGCTTGGTTTTATCGTGAAGATGCTCATATATGGGAAAGCATATCCGTGCCGCACCGTCATCAAAATCAAGGTAGGGGGAAAAGGCTTTCGATACCTGATAATTGACGGGAAACTGATTTGATATCCAACCCGGGTCAACGCTGTAGATAAAAATACGGTCGGCGGCATATTCGGAGGCAAGGGAATGGGTCATCATATTAAGAGAAGCCTTTGCCATATTTGTATGTACATGACGTGCAAGCTTGGTCTTGTGATTGAAACGTCCCTCCACCGATGAAACATTGATTATGAATTTATTCGGCTTGCCGCTTTTCTTCATATGCGCCTTAAGCTGTCCCGTAAGCAGAAAGGGAGCGGTAACATTTATAAGCTGTACCTCAAGCATTTCAGCAGGGGATATTTCATCAGCCTTTGATACCCATGAATTATGGTCGGGAGTTTCATAAGCTGTCAGGTCGGCGGTATCGGTCATAGGAAACAGCTGAAAGCCTCCGCTTTCCGTTTCACTTATGACTATCGGTGAATAATCTCCGTATTCAAGACGGAGCTTTTCCTCTTCGGCGGTAAGCTCGTTATAGTATGAGGGAGCTTTTCTTATAGTCTGTGCGGCGTTGTTTATCAGAATATCAAGACCGTCGGGAAAGGTATTTTTTACATAATCCAGAAGAATATTGATACAGTCTATCCGCTTAAGGTCAAAGCCGCATATAAAGAGCCTGTCCCTGAAATCATTGAAATCGGGTTCGGCTGAATATCTTCTGAGAGCGTCATAGGGAAAGCGTGTTACGGCAATAACGGAAGCACCGTCACGGAGAAGTCTTAAGCATATTCCGTAGCCTATATTGATACGTCCGCCTGTTACCAGTGCGGTATAGCCTGTCATATCCTCATGGCGCATACGGTGTACCCTGTTCATTTCGGTGCAGTCGGGGCATATTCCGTAATGCTCGATTATACGTCTTTTACATATCAGACATTGTCTCAATAGGGTCACTTCCTTTTATTTGTGAATAGGTCACCATAATTATACCACTATATACAACAAACGTCAAGGACTTGACAATTTGTAAAAATAATGCTATAATACATTTGCCTATCTCGTGCGAAAGCAGAGCCGCATCCCCACGTGTGTGTGAGAACCTGATTCTCGGGCAGACTGTGTTAGTTTAACAGTAAAACCCCCCTCCTGCCAAGAGGAAAATATGGCGGTGCAACTCCGTCACACAGTCGTTATAAGGATATTTCCCCGTAATAAGCTTACGGGGGATTTTTATATACTGTAAAGGAAGTGAAAATATGCTGTTATTTATCGACAGTCAGATAAAGGAATTTCTGAACGGCTATGATGATTTTCTGCTTTGTGCCGTAAATAAGCTGCCGCAATATGCCTACGATAAAAAGGTGATATCTGCTGTTGCGTCACGTATAGGAAAGATGCTTTGCGAAATTGAAAATAATTATATAACTCCCGAAAGAATAATCGGTGAACTGCGTCGGATATATGACAGAGCCGCCTTTCCCTCGGACAGCGGTGCGCTTGCGGATTTTAAGCCTGAACGTCTTGAAAAAAGCTGTGATGATACCGATGATTATATGAAGCTTCTTATAGCCATATCATGTCACCCGAACGGTTTCTGCCGTGAAAACAGCATAAAGGCGCTTGCCTGTTATCCCGAAGCACTGCCCTATATCATACTGAGAATGAATGATTGGGTAGCTCAGGTAAGAGCATCGGCGGAGAGAACGGCACTTGCGGCGGCTGAAAAATGCAGCTTATCAGCTGCGGTGATATCCTATGATGTTCTGAAAAGCTTCGGAGATAAGCTGCGGTATTCTGCGGAGATATATAACATACTGTGCGGTATTCTTGAAAAGCGTATAAAGGCTGAAATTGACGAGAAGTTTATCTGTTATATGACCGGCAGGATCTATGCAAAAAAGCATTATACTGATGATAATATATATCAGCGGAGAATTTATTCCGTACTTATTGATAATAAGCTTATAGACAGGTATCTGACGGAAGAATATCTTCACCATGCCGATAAACATATAGTGCATAAGCATTTTATTTTTATAAAGGCACTGAAAGCTTATGAATATTCAAGAGAGGAGCTTATCCGTCTTACCGACAGCAATAATGTGTCATGTACTTCAATAAGGCTGTGCGCTGTAAGAAAGCTTGTAGGCGGCGGTTTATGGACGGGAGCGGAGCGGCTTCTTACCGATAAAAGTAAGGCTGTCCGTGATGAAATGATAGCCGCCTTTGAAAAATATTCCGATATGGATATAAGAGGATATCTGACAGAAAAAATCCCCTTGCCCGAAGCTGTATCAGCTCTTGCAAGAGTATATAAAAAGGGTGATGAGGAGCTTATTCTGCCTCTTACAGAGCATGAAAATCCGAAAACGGCAGCTGCCGCAATACAGTTTTTGTGCGTTACCTGCGGAAATAAATATGAAGAGCTTTATTACAGTAAAATGTTCTGTAATAAGAAAAAAGCGGCATGGGCGGCGTATAAAGCAATGCGGCATATAGGAGCTTCCATTCACCCCGATGAGCTTTATAAGGAAATTTTAAATGCAGATGATGATCTGTTGAAGGGTTGGCTTACCGACCTTATGTGCAGGCAGAATATATATTCATGGGAGCGTATCCCATATCTTTTAAGGCTTTGCAGATATCATGAAAAGAATATGAATTATTATGAAAAAAGCATTGCCGAAAAGGTGCGCTTTACGGTTGAAAACGAACAGCTATATCTGAGGATATCCGCCGAAACGGCAAAGGCTGTATATGCGGCTATCGAAGAATGTGACCCGCCCCATAATGTTGCATGGGCGTTAAAGCAGAGAATTGCGGCGTATATTAAGTAAAAACAAGCGTGTTCATATTACGGTAATATGAACACGTTTTTTATTGCTTATCTGTTATCAGCCACAGTCATTATTTACTTTTTTTCTTTCCGTACATAAGTATATGACTGAGATCTATATCACGGAGAGTAAGCTCATAGGTGAGCACTATAACGGCAGGCTGAATAAGTACGATTATCAGCAAGCCGAACATTCCGCCCCAGCTTAAATATTCCATTGTGCGTCCGTCGGTAACGGCAGACACCCAGGGGAGAGTATGTATATTTGTAAGGATATAATAATTGAAGGCATATTCTCCGAAATGAGTTCCGCTGAAAAGACCCAGCTTTGCAATGAAAAGTATTATATAGCATACATAGCTGTACATGGGAACAAGCAGTGCAAGCTTTAAGGACATACGGCTGTCCTTTTTCATATTGTGATATCTGATAAGGTCACGGTCAAGCTTTGCCGCATTGTATGCATAATTGAAATGCAGACCGTTTATGATAAACAGTGCAGCCGCTCCCACAAGAAGTCTGAGCAGAAGTATTTTCGGCATCTGTGTTATCATGACGGTGCAGAACCATGTATTCATGATAAAGCCTACGATAAAATATCCCCAGCCTTTGAACAGTCGTTTGATAAAGGGTTCCTTTTTTTTCATAATTAAATTTTTCCTTTCAAGGCAGATTTACCCCAATGAAAAAGTATATCATACTTTATGTTATTTTTCAAGGTATTTTCCTTTAATAATTGTCTGCTCTGAGACAATAATAAATGTGAAGATGTATTTTCTTCAAATCTATATCAGGAGAATAAAGATGAGTACAGAAAATTTACAGAATGAAATGTACCGCACCGCTGCAATGGGTACAAGCTCTATAAAGCAGGTGCTTCCAAGTGTTCACGACAGCACCATGCGCAAGGAGCTTGCAAAGCAGATGTGCAATTATCATAATGAGTCAAATGCGGTAGTTTCAGAGATGAGACAGTCCCATGTTCAGCCTAAGAATCTTCCCATGTCGGCAAGAATGATGACCAAGGCGGGAATTGCTCTTAATCTTGCAAAGGACAGCAGCACACAGCATATTGCCGAAATGATGATACAGGGTACAAATATGGGTATCATCAATCTTAACAAGGCGATAAACTCCGCAAAGACTGCACCGAAAAATACTCTCAAGCAGGCTGAGGAGATGCTTTCAAGGGAACAGCGTTATATCGACAGCCTGAAAAAATATCTGTAATGCCTATGAAAAAAGCAGATAAGGATAAGTCCTGTCTTTATATGAACAGGATAACGGGTATGTACTGCACCAATACTGTGACAGATAATAAGACGCTTAAGGACGGCTCGGTGGTAAACCGCCGTGATGACAATGCAGACGCTGCAAGAAGAACCTCGGAAGAGATACGCTTATAAAAATAAAAAAGGCGCTGTGCTTTATAAGCACGGCGTCTCTCTTATTGTACGTACAATTCGGTTTTATCTGTTAATCAGACAGCTCTTGTAACCTTACCTGAGCGGAGACATCTTGTGCAAACATAGATGTGCTTAGGAGTTCCGTTTACAATAGCCTTTACACGCTTAACATTGGGCTTCCATGTTCTGTTGGAACGATGATGTGAATGAGAAACCCTGATACCGAAAGTAACACCCTTTCCGCAAACTTCGCACTTTGCCATGGTGTGCACCTCCTTCTGTATAAACATAACGATAATATAATATCACGTTCTTTCGAAAAAATCAAGGGGTTTGAGAAAAAATATTTAAAATATTCACAAATTGTTTGAGAATAGGGTAAAAAAACTGTATTTTGCCTATTGAATTTGGTAAAAATATATAGTATAATAATCTTATATTGTGAAAACAGGAAAAAATAAGGCGTTTTTACGCTGTCTTACTTGATTTATGAGGTTATGAAAAATGTCACTGATAGAAAATTCAAGGCTTTTTGAACTGCTTATCCATGCGCTGATAGTCTTTACAGCCTTCCCCGTACATGAATGTGCTCATGCATGGGCGGCGGACAGGCTGGGAGATGATACTGCAAAAAAACAGGGCAGGCTTACTTTAAATCCCTTTAAGCATCTTGATGTTCTGGGAACACTGTTCATGCTTTTTGCGGATTTCGGCTGGGCAAAGCCTGTTCCCGTTGATCCGAGAAAATTCAAGAATCCAAAAAACGGCATGGCGCTTTCAAGTCTTGCGGGTCCTGCTTCAAATCTTGTTATGGCTTACATAGCAATGGTGATATTCCGTATCCTGTACGCTGTTCTTATGAGCAGTGCAGGCACGGAGACCCTTTACAATATTTCGTATATTTTTTCTATGATAGTTTATCTGAACGTTGCTCTGGCAGTGTTCAATCTGCTGCCTGTGCCGCCTCTTGACGGTTCAAGGATATTCAATCTTTTCATGTCGGAAAGCACCTATTTCAAGGTGATGAAGTATGAGCGGTATATTCAGATAGCGCTGATGTTTGCCGTTTATATGGGTGTGCTTGATGTTCCTCTTTATTACCTGAGAACATGGACTATAGACATTATGTTTATCCTTACGGACTGGGTGGATGCAGTTATGAAAATTATCATATGACAGGCGGTGCAGATGGAACAGTTATCCTTTAAAACAGAAGTATTCGAGGGACCTCTCGACCTTCTTCTTCATCTGATAGCAAAGCATAAGCTGAATATAAATGATATTCCCATATCTCAGCTTGTGGATCAGTATCTTGAATATATCGACAATATGGCGAAGCAGGATATGGAGCTTGCAGGTGAATTTCTTGAAATGGCTGCAAGGCTGGTATATATAAAGACAGTGAGCCTTCTTCCTAAATATGAGGAAGCTGAGGAGCTGAAAAAGGAGCTTCAGGGCAGGCTTATCGAATATTCAATATGCAAGCAGGCGGCTGCGGTGCTTAAGGAAAAATATACGGGGGGAAGCATAACGGTCAAGCCCCCTATGAAGATAAAATTTGATATGACATATTCTCTGGTGCATGATCCCGAAACGCTCCGTGAGGCTTATCTGAATATAGATATGAAAAAGCTTAAGGAGCAGCCTGTTACTACGGCAGCCTTCACAAAGATAGTTGCACAGAGATTTGTACCTGTTACATCTAAGATAGTATATGTTCTGAAAAAGCTTTATGAGTGCGGAAAATGCTCATTGAAGGGAGTTTTTGACGGAATAGTCAACCGCTCCGAAAGAGTTGCCACATTCCTTGCGGTGCTGGAGCTTACCAAAACGGGAAGGATCATACTGAACGATGATAACACGGAAATAACCTTCAACAGCGAATATTCCGCTGATGATAACGAGGATATACATTCCGACTTTGATGAGGATAATTCACAGGAGGAAAAAACAGATGAAACTGACTGAAAGCATATCGGCGGTTGAAGCAGTGCTTTTTGCCTGCGGTGAGCCTGTTGAGCGTGAACGTCTTGTTTCCGCAACGGGAATCGAGGACGAGCGCATTGAAAAGATAATACAGCTTCTGAACGACCGTTATGAAGATGCAGACAGCTCTCTGATGGTCATGAAGCTGGGAAGCTGCTGGCAGCTGTGCGTGAAGGGTGAATACATTGATTATGTAAAGGGCGCAATGGAGACGAAAAAGAATACGCCCCTGTCCGCTGCGGCAATGGAGGTGCTTACCATTGTTGCGTATAATCAGCCTGTGACAAAATCCTTTGTTGAGCACGTCAGGGGAGTTGACAGCTCAAGCGTGGTCAATTCACTTGTGGAGAAAAATCTTCTGGAGGAAGCAGGCAGGCTTGATGTACCGGGAAAGCCTATCGCATATCGTACAACGGCTGCATTTTTAAGAAGCTTTCAGCTGGAATCCTTAGATGACCTGCCTGAGCTTCCCAATCAGCAGCAGGTAAGCCTTTCCGAGCTTTTGGCGGACGACAATGAAAGTGAGGAATAATGGTACTGCTGATAATACTTGCGGTCATAATTATCATTCTGCATTTTCCGCTGAATGTGTATGTAAGCTTTATCGGGGGTAAGCCTGCCGTAAGGGTGAAATTTGCGGGTATAACTCTTTTTGATCTTGACAAGGCAATGAACAAAAAGAAGGATAAGTCCGACGATAAATATATAGATGACCCTGACAGCAAAAAGCGGAAAAAAAGCAAAAAAGATGATAAAAAGGACAAAGCCGAGAAAAAGCGAAAAAGCAGACGAGCCGCTCATGAAGCTTATGAGGAGGACGTATCGGAAAAATCGGAGGGGGTTTTATCCGAGGATAAGGAAAAGGCTCAGACCGATGATAAGGACAGCGATAAAAAGCCAAAGAAAAAGCTTGGTGATATAATAGACGGCATAAAGGAAAAGCTGGAGCTTGTAAAGCTTTTATGGCGGATATGCGGAAGGAACATAAAAAAGATATTCAAGGATATCCGTATAGATAATATTTTTATTGATTTTACTGCGGCAGCCGAGGACGCTCACAAGGCGGCTCTGCTGTACGGAAAACTGAATGCGGCTGTATATAACGGTATAGCGTTTATAAAGCGTTATGTGAAAATGTCAATAAAAAGCATAGGTATCAGATGCAGATATGATATTGAAAAGCCTGTTTTTGACTGCTCGGTCAGGATAAATATAAGACCTGCGGTCGTGATAGGAAATGCATTTGTGCTGATTTTCAGATTGCTTGTCAATCTGGGTAAGATACTTCCTCTGTTAAGGTCTGACAGCAGCGGCGAAAAGGATAAAACAGAAGAAGCAAAGGAAAAAGTAACAAAGTAATATAAAATAATCATCTGAAAGGAAGTTTTAAAATGGATACAAAGGTTAAAGAGCTTATTTCCGAGTCAATGAGCAAAATTCATGAAATGGCTGACGCAAATACCGTTATGGGTACGCCTGTAAAGGTGGATAATGTGACTATTATCCCTGTTTCAAAGGTATCATACGGCTTTGCGGGCGGCGGCTCGGATATCCCCAACAAAAGCGACAAGGAATGCTTCGGCGGCGGTACAGGCGGCGGTCTTACCTTACAGCCTCTGGGATTTTTAGTGGTGGCTGACGGTGATGTAAGATTTATTCAGGTAAATCAGGACACATCATCTGCTTCGGGCATTGTAAATATGATACCTGAGGTGCTCAACAAGGTACAGTCCATGCTTAAGAAGGACAAGAAAAAGGAAGAGGAAGCCGTTGAGGTAAAGGTTGAAAAGGAAGTCTACGTACCTACAGGCAGAGAGGATACTCTTGACGCTGTTGACGATATGAAGACCGAGCTTTGATAAGTTCATAAACATAAGGTGACCGTCATAAAATATATAGGGCAACACCGCACAAACCGCACTCAGACACTTTGTACACGATCTGTAAACATCTTGTGCGCAAGCTTCGTGCGTTATTGCCCTGAAAATATTTTATGGCGGTGAATTATGCTGAAAAAAATTGCTGTTATTACTGTGATACCGGCGGCTCTGATGTGCTGCTTTTATGATGCAAAGGCTGTTGATGAGAAGGATATTTCCGCAAAGGCGGCTATCGTGTATCAGCCTGATACAAAGCAGGTGCTTTTCTGTAAGAATATCCATGACAGGCTTCCTATGGCAAGCACCACAAAGATAATGTCCGCCTTGCTGCTTTCGGAAAACGGACAGCTTGACGAGCCGTTTACCGTTGATACGGAAGCTATAAGGACAGAAGGCTCTTCAATGGGACTTACCGAGGGGGATATCGTTACGGGAAGGGCACTTATGGCAGGTATGCTTCTTCCTTCGGGAAATGACGCTGCCAATGCAACGGCTGTATATGTTTCGGGGAGCATACCTGAATTTGCACGTCTGATGAATATCCGTGCGGCAGTTATCGGAATGAAGGATACTCATTTTGTAACTCCTTCGGGACTTCATGACGACGGGCATTATTCCACGGCTTACGATATGGCTCTGCTTACCGCTGAGGCACTTGATGACCCCGTGTTTGCGGAAATATGCGGAAGCAGTACCGTAAAGACCGAATTCGGCGATCCGCCCTTTTCAAGATATCTGAAAAATACAAACAAGCTGCTGAATATGTATGAGGGCTGTATCGGCGTTAAAACAGGCTTTACCGATGAAGCGGGCAGATGTCTGGTTTCCGCTTGTGAGCGTGACGGGATAAGGCTGATATGCGTTACTCTCAATGACAGGAATGACTGGAACGACCATATGGCTTTATATGATGCGGCATATTCGGAAATATGTCCCGTGCCTGTGGATATGGGCAATCTATATGTTGACGTTGCAGGCGGTATATCCGACAGGGTAGCGGCTGTACAGTCCGAAAGTGTGGTTTATCCTTCTGTTTCGGGGAATAATCCGCAGATAGACTGCAAGGTCATCGTTCCTCAGTTTGTTTATGCTCCCGTTATGACAGGGGATATCATAGGGAAAATGGAATTTTATGCAGAGGGTGTGAAATTCTCCGAATGTGATATCGTTGCATCTGAAGATATCGGCTATCTTGAAGGGGATAAGGATAAAAAAGAGGAGCTTTCCCTGATAGACAGAATAACAGAGTTTTTCAAAGGATTATTTACATAAGTTTACATTCCGCTGTGAAGCGATAATGAGGTGTTGAAATGGAAAAAATAAGGATTCAGAAAATACTTTCCGATGCAGGCGTATGCTCAAGAAGAAAGGCAGAGGAATTTATCAATCAGGGCAGGGTAAAGCTGAACGGTCACCCTGTAAAGCTTGGTGACAAGGCAGGCGGAAAGGATATCATCACTCTCGATGATGAAAGGATAGATATCCCAAGAAGAAAGAACAAGCTTTATATCATGCTCAACAAGCCCAGAGGATATGTTACCACAATGTCCGACGAGCTTGACAGAAAGTGCGTTACCGATCTGCTTTCGGGAGTTGAGGAGAGAGTATATCCCATAGGCAGACTTGACAGAAATTCGGAGGGTATGCTCCTGTTTACAAATGACGGCAATTTTGCAAATGATATCATGCACCCAAGCCGTCATATTTCAAAGACCTACCGTGTTACTGTACGTCCTTCCATAACAGAGGCACAGATCGTACAGCTTTCCTCGGGAGTTGTGATAGACGGCAGAAAGACTCTTCCCGCAACGGTGGAGGTGCTTGAGCATCAGGAAAACAGAGTGGTCATGCTTATGGTCATCAGGGAAGGAAGAAACCGTCAGATAAGAAAGATGTGTGAGGCGGTGGGACTTGAGGTGGCAAGGCTCAGAAGAATTGCTATAGGACCCGTAAAATTGGGTATGCTCAAGCCGGGAGCTTGGAGAGAGCTTACCGCCGAAGAGCTGAGAGCTATAAGAAATGCGATCTCCGAAAAGTAGATTTGTTTACATGGTATGATAATTTTTTTGAATTATCGGCGGTATTTGTAGGAAATGGCAGAAATAAGATTGACAAAGTGTAAATAAATTGAAAATATATAGATTTTTTGATGTTAATAACTTGTCAATTCGGAAATTATGTTGTATAATATAAAATGGTTTAATTTTGAAATAATGGATTCATATGCGATGTATTGTTTCAGTCTGTCTGACGGTACACGCAAATTCCCTGAACGGAGGAAGTTTTATTATGTTGACTGAAGGCCAGAAGGCAAAGCTCGCTCAGTATACAGAGGCTGTTTCCGCCGATACTGCGGCGAAAAAAAGACTTGCGGCTCTCTTTGATGACGGTGTTTATACCGAGATCGATGCTTATGCAAAGGCAGGAGACGCTCTCGCAGGCGTTGCTGCGGCATACGGCTTTGTAAACGGTACACCTGTATACGCTTTTTCACAGGATAAGTCTGTAAAGAGCGGTGCTGTTTCAAAGGCTCATGCAGCTAAGATATGCAAGGTTATGGAGCTTGCTTCCAGAAACGGTGTGCCTGTTGTAGGTATCTATGATTCCTGCGGTGCATTTGTTGAGGACGGAGCAGATGCTCTCAGCGCATACGGCGATATCCTTATGTACACAGGCAATCTTTCGGGTGTTGTTCCACAGATCGCTGTTGTTGCAGGCGTATGTGCAGGAAGTGCGGCAATGATCGCTGCTTCCGCCGATATCGTTGTAATGACAGAAGAGGCTGAGCTTTACATAGCTCCCGCTACAGCTGCAGGTACAGCTTCCGCTGCCGCAAAGGCAGGCGTTGCTTCAATAGTTGCAAAGGATGACGCTGCAACTATGGAAGAGGTAAGAAAGCTTATCACATTTATTCCTCAGAATAACCTTTCGGGTGTTCCCGAATTTGAATATGCAGATTCCGCTAAGTCCGCTGAGGGCAATGCAGAGGCTGTTGCAGCTGCTATTGCTGATGAGGGCAGCATTATCGAGCTTTCCGCTGAATTCGGAAAGGCTTCATATACCGCACTTGCTTCCGTTGGCGGTGCAACAGCAGGTATCGTTGCAACAAACAAGACTGCTGACAAGCTTACATCTGCAGACAGTGCAAAGATCGCAAGATTTGTTCGTTTCTGCGATGCATTCTCTGTTCCCGTTATCACAGTTGTCGATACAGAGGGCTTCGAGGCTAACGAGGCTACAGAGCTTTCAGGCAGTGTAAGAGATACAGCCAAGGTGGCAAATGCTTATGCCGAGGCTACAACTGCCAAGATCGCACTTGTTACAGGCAAGGCTTACGGTCCTGCATTTATCGCACTTGCAGGCAACAATGCAAGCTCGGATATGACATTTGCTTATGCAGATGCAGTTATCGCTGCTATGAACCCTGTTGCAGCTGCTGAATTCCTTTATCATGACGAGCTTAAGGGTGCTTCCGATGTAAATGCCAAGAGAAAGGAGCTTGCTGCAAGATATGCAGATGAATACGGCTCCGCATTTGATGCAGCGGCTAAGGGTGCTGTTGATGCTGTTATTACTGCAGCAGAGGCAAGAGCAAAGATCATTTCTGTTCTTGATGTTACAGCAGGCAAGAGAATGAACAAGCGTCTTCCCAAGAAGCACAGCAATATGCCCTTCTGATTATAAGGTTTAAATTTAAAATTTCAAGATTGGTGGTTATATAAAATGAAAAGATTTAACATTACCGTAAACGGCAAGGCTTACGATGTAACAGTTCAGGATATCACAGACGGTTCCGCACCTGTGGCAGCTCCTGCTCCTGCAGCAGCTCCCGCTCCCGCAGCTGCTCCTGCACCTGCAGCGGCTCCCGCTCCTGCGGCTGCTCCTGCAGCAGGCGGTGTTTCCGTTACAGCTCCCATGCCCGGAACTATCCTTGATGTTAAGGCTAAGGTCGGCGACAGTGTAACAAAGGGACAGGTTATCGCTGTTCTCGAGGCTATGAAGATGGAAAATGATATCGTTGCTACACAGGACGGTACTATTGCTTCAATTAATGTAAATAAGGGTGATACTGTAGAAACAAGTGCTCTTATCGCTACGATTTCTTAATTGAAAGGCGGTTAGAAAATGGCTAAGATTAAAGTTACCGAAACCGTTCTCCGTGACGCACATCAGTCACTTCTTGCTACTCGTATGAGCATGGAGGAAATGCGCCCCATTCTTTCCACAATGGACAAGATCGGCTTTTACTCCTGCGAGTGCTGGGGCGGAGCTACATTTGACTCCTGTATCAGATTCCTTAATGAAGATCCCTGGGAGAGACTGAGAATTATCCGTAAGGAGATGCCCAATACAAAGCTTCAGATGCTTTTCAGAGGTCAGAATATGCTCGGTTATCGTCATTATGCTGATGATATCCTTGAATATTTCGTTCAGAAGGCATGTGCAAACGGTATTGATATTATCCGTATATTCGATGCTCTCAACGACCTGAGAAACCTTAAGACTGCTATTACAGCAGCTAAGAAGGAGGGCGCTCATGCACAGATCGCTATCTCCTATACAACAGGTGATGTATTTACCGATGAGTATTATATAAACTACGCTAAGCAGTGCGAGGCTGAGGGTGCTGACTCTATCTGTATCAAGGATATGGCTGCTCTTCTTACTCCTTACAGAGCTGCTGAGCTTACAAAGGGTATCAAGGCTGCTGTCAAGATCCCTGTACAGCTTCACACACACTATACATCAGGTCTTGCTTCAATGTGTCTCCTTAAGGGCATTGAAAACGGCTGTGATATGATCGATACTGCTATGTCTCCTCTTGCTAACGGTACATCTCATGCTCCCACAGAGTCTATGGTTGCCGCTCTCCAGGGTACAGAGTATGATACAGGTCTTGACCTTGTTAAGCTTAACGAGGTAAGAGATTTCTTCATGGGTCTCAGAAAGAAGTATATCGAAAGCGGTCTTATTGATGAAACTATGCTTGCGGTTAATCCCAATGCACTTATTTATCAGGTTCCCGGCGGTATGCTCTCCAACCTGCTTTCACAGCTTAAGCAGGCAGGCAAGGAGGATCAGCTTGATGAGGTTCTCCGTGAGGTTCCCAGAGTTCGTGCTGATTCAGGTAATCCTCCTCTCGTAACTCCTACATCACAGATCGTTGGTACACAGGCTGTATTCAACGTTATCACAGGTGAGCGTTACAAGACTGTTACAAAGGAATTCAAGGAAATGGTAAGAGGCGGCTACGGCAAGACTCCTACAGATATTGATCCTGAGTGGAGAAAGATGATCCTTAAGGGCGAAGAGGCTATTTCCTGCCGTCCTGCAGATCTGCTTGAAAATGAGCTTGAAAAGATGCGTCAGGAATGTGCAGAGTGGCTTGAGCAGGAAGAAGATGTTCTCACTTATGCAATGTTCCCCAAGGTTGCTCCCAAGTTCTTTGAGAAGAGACGTGACGCTAAGTACGGCGTTGACAGCGCTCATGCAGATTCAGCAAACAAGGTTCACGCTGTATAATTGTAATTGACATTTTATAAACAATGACTGCCGCATAGGTGATATGCGGCAGTTTTTTATTCGGTATGCAATATATATTTGAAAATATTGCTCATGGGCAGTGATAATTCATATGACTGTAACAAACCGCTTTCAATATGCATAATTTATATCAGAGTGCATTATATCAGGCTAAACGATAAGAAACGGAGTGATCATATGAATAATCAGGAGTATTTTCTCGGAAGTGCTTCTCCCGAGGGCTTTAAATCAGCCTTTGACAAACAGATATTCGACAGCGGCTGCTTTACCTACATAATAAAGGGTACGGCAGGCAGCGGAAAATCCACGCTTATGAAAAAGCTTGCGGAGGCATTTCCCAATGAATCCAAGGATATCTATTACTGCTCTGCCGATCCTTTTTCGGTCGATGCGGTGCATCTGAAGGATAAGGGGATCATCATTGTTGACGGTACATCTCCTCATGTTTTTGAGCCGAAATATCCTTGTGCGGAGCAGGTCATCGTTGACGCAGGTGCTTGTCTCGAAAAGAATATGCTCTACAGCAGAAGAAAGGAGATCGTAGCTGTTACCGATGAATACAGTCAGTGTCATTTAAGGTGCAGAAGATATCTTTCGGCGTTGTCGTCTGTGGCGGCGGATATGGCGCAGGCGGGAAGATATGCTCTGCTCCGTGATAAGCTTGACGGCTTTACTCAGCGTATGAGCAAGCGTCTTATGCCGAAAAAGCATGGTGCCGACGAGGGAAGTATCACATACAGATCCCTGTCTGCTGTGACCCCTGAGGGATATATGACCCGTGAGCTGACAGGATATAATGTCTATCTGCTGGCAGATGATTATTTTGTGGGCGCAGATGAATTTCTCCATGAATTTTCTGAGCTTGCGGTGCGCAGAGGATATGATATAGTAGTCAGCTGCTCCTATGTCCATTCGCCTGTGATGTATGAGCATATACTCATTCCCGAAACCAAAACAGCGCTTATTTCAGTAAATACTGTATGCAGACCCGAAATCAAAAATTATCGCCCTATCAATTTCAAGCGTTTTTATGATAAGGCAAAGATAGTTCAGAAAAAGGTACGGATCAGATTTGACCGACGTGCCTGCGTTGATCTGCTGTCGGAGGCGGTAAGCTCACTTGTATCCGCAAAGAAGATACATGACAGGCTTGAGGAAATCTATATATCCGCTGCAGATTTCAATGAAATGAATCGTCTGACCTACAGACTTATTTCCGATATAAAGAGCAAGACTTAATAAAAGCACCGCATAAGGCACTGTTACGTGCTTTGTGCGGTGCTTTTGGTTTAAATGGATATGTTTTATTTCAGCATAGCAAGTATAGAATCCTTGCCCGATGCGCCGATCTGCTTTGAAACAAGCTTACCGTTTTTCATAACTATAAGAGTGGGTATGCTTTCGATACCGAACTGTGCGGCAAGCTCGCCCTGTTCGTCAACGTTTATTTTTCCCACCTTTATATGCGGATTTTCCTCTGCGATCTCATCGACTACAGGTGATACCATTCTGCATGGACCGCACCATGATGCCCAGAAATCCAGCAGAACAGGCTTATCTGAGGATATTACCTCTGCGTTGAAATTTTCCTTTGTTACAGTTAATACAGCCATTTTTACCTCCTTGTGTTATTCCTTTGATTTATAATAGAGCATACAGTGACAATATCCCTCAAAATCGGGATCTGCGATCTGCTCACGGAATTCCTTGCATATACATTTATTATCCTCTGTACGTTCAAGACGGCAGGGGCAATAGCCGCCCTTCTGCTTTAGTCCTTCCTTTATCTGAGCTACAAGCTCCTTATCTTCATTAAATCGTACTGCCATTTTATCACTTCCTTGATCATCAGGTCATGCTTTGCCGTAAGCAGCCTTTAAAATTGCTTTTCCTGTGCCTATAAGCTTATTATCGAAAAATATATTGAAACGGTAGTTATACCAATCAGGGTTCGGTCTGTTTCCGTGAGGGAGAGTATGCAGTCTGCATCTGACAGTATACCCTGAACGGCTGACTTTATCCATACGCATACAGCAGTATTCCGAAACCTGCGTTTCTCCGTTTGCAAATTGTATGGGATATATCATATCCTTATTGAAAAAATGCTCATATTCGGGTATTAGCTGTATTTCTGCTTCAAATTCATCTGCATAAGCAAATTTTTCCTCATCACAGCTTATTAATGGTCTGTAGATATATTCAAGCGGGAGCGATATCAACAGGACTATAGGTATAACAAGCAGCAACGGCCAGCCCGGGATAATATGTTCGTTTTCAACAGATATGAACATCAGATGCACCAATCCTGTTGCTGCGGCAGTATATAACAGAATATACAATATAAAAATCAGTGCAGGGAGTTTAAAGATGTATTTTGTTCTGCATCGGGGACAGCATTTGCTTCGTGGTCTCTGTACAGTCTTGACAGGCAGTTCTGCCAACTCACCGCACCCCGGACAGCGTGTATTTTCATCAAGCTTTTTTATCAGGTCTTTTCGTTTCATGTTGTTTGCCTCCATAATGTCTTATTCAAAAACAGCCTCCAGAGAAAAATCTCCCGTAAATGTGACTTCGGCAGTGGGGGAGGTACTGTCTGAAAGGGCACAGCCTGTTGATTTCCATTCCTTGAAGGTACGTCCCTCATCGGGTATAGCCGTTACGGTCACGGTATAATCGGTAAAATATGTTCCGTTGAAATCCTTATCAAGACTTGTTACCGAGTTATTTATCCTGACCGCACCTGTTTTGTCGGAGGAAAGCACGGTCATTTTCGCCATGTCTCCCAGACCGAACACCTTCTGCATTATACCGGGCATTTTTATATATCGTCCGTCGATGAAGTTGGCAAGACCTGCTATTTTCTGCTCATAGTATCTTTCCGTATCGCCCCTTGCTATCCATGAAGGACCGAAACGGTTGAAGGTATCGGGTACAAGCTCGCCGTATACGCCGTAAAGTGACCATAATTCCTCTATAGCGTCATTGCTGTTGAAATTGATATTTCTGATATCGCACATTGAGGTAATAAACATTTCAAGGAATTCCTCATTCTGACAGAGAGATATGAAAATATCCTTGGGACAGCGGTATTTTTCGCCTGTTTCTTCATCGGTATATGAGCCGTAGCCTGAACTGAAAACCTCGGAGATATTGTCTCTGCTGTAATTGCCGCCGTCCTCATAGATACCTGCTGAGTAGTCTGTATCATATACGATCATGCGCCATTTTCCGTCGCCCACGGGAACGGAAGCATCTGTTTCACGTACACGCCACATTCTCCAGTTATTGTCCTTGAAAATGCTGTCCTCGTTGTAGATGTACAGATTGAAGGCGCAGTAATCCGCATAGCTTTGCAGATCAAGCATTTCTGCCGCCTTTTCATAATTTTCGGGGAGAGCCATATTGTTTTCGGTGATAAAATCAAACATTTCATTGTAATATTCAATATCCGATTCTTCGCCGTCCTCGATCTCGCCTCTCTTCAAAAGGATAACATTTTTATTGTCAACGCCGTAATTATTCTCAAAATAGTTGTCGCTGTAATCCTCGACTATGGTATACATTCCCCAGTATTCACCGTTGAGGAATGCAACACAGGGAGTAAACTGCTGTGTTTCTAACGCACGGTCTGCAATAAGGCTATGGAAAAGAGGATCTCTCACCTTTGCATAATCGCAGTCATTTCCGCCGTTACGCAGTACAAATGACTTGTATTTCGTTACATTTCCTGTACCGTCAGAACGGAGATTATCGGGGATAAGCTCATATTCAACAGCTTTTTTGCCGTATTCCTCACGGGCTGTAAGCTTAAGGCTTTTCTGTGTGGCATTTCGTGAAGCCGCTCCCATGATACGCATTCCCATATCCTGACAGAAGCCTGCACTTCCGTCTGAATTGATAAGCTCAACGGAAACGGGACGCTCCCATTCCTTGCCGCTGTTGGAGTAATTTCCCTCAGCCTGCCATGCTTCCAGATGCTTGTTGTTGGGGTCGGCGTTTATCCAGTCATCATAGGTTTTGCCCTTTACGTAGATACCTGTTTCGTAATTGAAAAGATTTTCATTGTCGGTCATAAGTGATATAACGGGAACTGAGCCGTATTTGTTCAGAAGATTTATTCCGATAAAATATGTTGCGGAGCTGACAGGAGAGCTTGTTCCGTCGGGATATACCGCAACTGCACGGATAACATTTCCCTTGTCCACCTTTTTTCTTGGGATATATTCCTCGCCTGCGGTGATGCCCGTTGCGGCACTTATCACATTTTCGGCAGAGGAACGGTCCTCCAGATGTATTGCGCCTGTGTAAAGCTCAGAGGTTTCATCGGGGGTGCTTCCGTCGGTGGTATAGTATATTTTTGCATCGGGAACTGAGCAGGAAAGCTCCAGCTCGATGACCTTTTTATAAAATCCGCTCGGCTGACTGAAAACAACTCCCGACTGCTCGGAAGCCTCAGCGGAGCTTTCGGAGGGAGTGCTGTTATCAGATACTGCTGCAGCTGTTGTTTCTGCCGTATCGGAGCTGTCGGCGGTCTGTGAGCCTGCACAGCCTGTGAGAAGTGAGGCGGTAAGTATTGCAGTGCATATTATAATTCTTTTCTTGATATTCATATCGGACACTCACTTTCGTTATCAGAGTTCGGGTGTATTATCGGGTGTCATTCCGCAGCTTACGGTAAGATTGCCGTTTATACAGCGGAGATTGTCAAGCATTTCCTTTTCCTCTGAGATGCTTTTCAGTACGATACGGTAGGAGAGAACATACATTGTACCCATTCGTGCTGTCTTGACGTTTTCAAGTACAGAATATGAGGTATATTTCTTTAATACATCATCAAAGGCATTTCCGTATTCCATATCCTCGGGTATCGTTATCTTTAAGAGCTTGTATTTATCGGAAATATCCGAGGGGATAAGCTTTTCGGCTATGATTATGATAAGTCCCATAATAAGCGTAAATGCCGCCGAATAACCTATGTAGCCCATTCCGCAGCCGAGACCTGCTGCCATTGCAAAGAAGAGTATACATATATCCCGTGAATTTCCCGGCACGGAGCGGAAACGGACAAGACTGAATGCGCCAGCAACTGCGATACCTGCGCCGATGCTACCGTTTACCAGAAGTATCACCGCATGGACTATCGAGGGGAGTATAAGAGAGGATATAAGCATATATTTTGAGGGACGCTTTGTGCCAAGTCTGTATACCGCCATGGCAATTAATCCGCAGAGTACAGAAACTCCCAGAGAGGTGAGCATACCTGCTGCAGTAGTCATGTCAGAGGTGTAAAATGCGATATCATTCATACTGTGATTTCCTTTCGGTGTTGAGGTTGTATCATATCGGTATATATCCGTCCGTATTTAGAAAATGAAACAGGATATATTTTAAGCTCCGATAGAATTTTCGTTATTTCAAGGGGGACTGCTTCGGTAAATTTCAGCTCCATGAGCCGATAATTCTCTGTTCCCGTGTCAAGATATTCCGCAGGGTCATTTATTTTCAGAGAAAGCCTGTCCTGACGGCTTCGTATGCCCGTATCAAAGGTTATGCGTACATCGGGCTTATCCTTCATATAATAAGCCATACGGTCATAAGCCAGAAAAAGCTTGGGAGAAGGGGAATATTTTCTGAAAAGATGATCTATCTCGGAAAATATCTGATTGGGCGTAAAGCCTGTGAGACTTTCCGGCTTTATCCCATGGTTTATGTACTGCATAGCTTCACAGTGTGGGACAGTTATCCTTCTTTTGTAGACGATGCCCCTGTATTTTTTCTTTATCTCCAGAAATACAGCGGAATTATCGTCGGCGGTACCGTAACATCGCAGACGGAGCTTTTCTTTATAAATTGGCTTGTCCAGGGAGTGTTTTATGAAATAGTAATCATCTGTGTCAAGATATATATTTGAAATGGTATAATCGGTGTATCGGTCACTGCACAGGATATCCTCTGCCGCAGACAGAAAATCGGCTGCCTGTTTTTCGGTAAGCATATATTTTGTTTCGCAGCGTCGGAAGCTTTGTGTATAGCCTATTATCATCACCTCATTTTTGCACATTATATAAAATCAGTATAGCATTTACGTTAAATTTTTGTGTAGATATAATAGCACTATTTTGTAAATAACTATTGAAAAATCAGGAATTGTAAAATTATACTTGACAATATACTTCTCAGGATATAAAATGATAATGTATATATTTTTTCACGGAGTATTATAATTATGGATAATCTTACCAATATAAACGTAATAAAGGATATTTTTTCAAGACACGGCTTTACCTTTTCAAAGGCGCTTGGTCAGAATTTTATCATCAATCCTTCGGTATGCCCTAAGATAGCCGAATACGGAAATGCCAAAAAGGGCTTCGGAATAATCGAGATAGGAACAGGCGTGGGAGTTCTTACAAACGAGCTTGCAAAGCGTGCGGATAAGGTGGTAGCCGTTGAGATAGACGAAAGGCTTATCCCTGTTTTAAATGAGACTCTTGCCGAGCATGATAATGTTACAGTTATCAATGCGGACGTTATGAAAACCGATCTCCATAAGGTTATAGAGGAGCATTTCCAAGGGCTTGATGTGGCTGTATGCGCAAATCTGCCCTATTATATCACATCGCCTATAATAATGAATCTGCTTGAAAGCAGACTTCCCATAAAGTCAGTGACAGTCATGGTACAGAAGGAGGCAGGTGTCCGTCTTTGTGCGCAGACAGGTACAAGAGAATGCGGAGCGGTAACTCATGCGGTAAGGTATTATTCCGAGCCTGAGCTGCTTTTCAATGTATCAAGAGGAAGCTTCATGCCTGCTCCCAATGTGGATTCATGCGTTATCAGACTTAATATCAGGGAAGAACCTCCTGTTGAAGTTTCAGACGAAGGTTTCTATTTCAAGGTCATAAGAGGAGCTTTTTCCCAGAGAAGAAAAACTGCGGTCAATTCCGTATCATCTTCAATGGGTATAGATAAACAGCTTGTTACGGCAGCAGTTGAGGAAGCGGGGATTCAGTCCACAGCAAGACCCGAACAGCTTTCTCCCGCAGAATTTGCTGCCTTTGCCGATAAGCTGAAAGAGAAAATATCATAAAGAAAGGTACAGCAAATATGAATACGATAAAGTATCACATTCCCGATTTTTTGAGACATTTCAAGCTTAACATAATTCTTTCGGATTATATGAGAAAATTCCCCGATTATTTTCATGAAAATGTAACGATCGGTTCGGTTTACGGAACATTTCCTACATCTCTTTGGAACGGCGGACGATATTTCGAGGGTACCTGTGACCCGAGAGTAATGCAGGAGGTACTCCGCCAGTTCAACGGAAGAGGTATTCCATGCCGTTTTACCTTTACAAATCCGCTGTTAAAGGAAGAGCATCTTTCAGATCCCTTCTGCAATGCTGTACTGAGAATGGCAGATAACGGCATGAATGAGGTAATAGTAGCGTCACAACTGCTTGAGGATTACATAAGAGAGAAATATCCCCGATATAAAATAACAAGCTCCACCTGTAAGCAGATCGAAAATAAGGATAAGCTTACAGAGGAGCTGGAAAAGGACTACAGCCTTGTTGTCCTTGACTATAACTGGAACAATAAATTTGACGAGCTTGAAAAAATGCCTCATAAGGATAAGATAGAGCTGCTGATAAATGCCTGCTGTACTCCCAACTGCAAGCGCAGGGGAGAGCATTACAGGAATATCGGTGAAAATCATATCCGCTATGCCGAAGTAAAGAAGAAGGACCCCAAAGCACCCTTCAAGGCAGAGGAATTCAGATGTGATCAGATGCTTCTTCATCTGTATGAGACTACCTGCTACAGCACCCACATCAAGCCTGAGGATATATATGAAAAATATGTTCCCATGGGTTATGAGAATTTCAAGATCGAGGGAAGAAGCGTACCCGATCTTAATGTGCTTGAAAACTATGTATATTATATGGTAAAGCCTGAATTCAAGGATAAGGTACGTCTGGAGCTGCTTCTGGCACTTACGGGAAAGCACAAGTATTTTATGTGACGCTTTCGGGGATAAGTGCCTTTGTAAAGCCTCCCTCCTCATTGAGAGTGATATCGCAGGCTATAAGGATATTGCTACACAGTACCAGATTTGCGGTGACATTTTCGGGATAGTCGGGACAATTCAGTACCTTGTACCGAAGAAGTACAGCATCTGCTCCCGCATATTTTTCCAGGTCAAGTCCCTGTGATCTCTGCAGCTCATTGTAGGCATTGTATATCTCTCCGAATTCATAGGGTATCTTTATATCCTGTATTTCGGGTTCAGGGTCTACAATAAGTCCGAAGCTGTTTAAAAATTCCACTCTTGATGCCTTTGAGGGAAGCTCTATCCCTGTTTCCTGAGCCTTATCGGAAAGATTAAGGGCTGCCCACAGGATAATCCCGCCTATTCCGATAAAGAGCATTATCATAAGTGCCGCTTTTGAGCCTTTTCTTTTAGCCATGTATTACATTCCGTCCTTTCGTTGTACTATTTCATAATAATGTATATTCGGATATTGTCCGATAAATTCCTGTGACAGTATACTGTTATATTGAATAATATACTACAGGGAGCTTTCTCACCTTATCAGAAGATACCGAAAGGATAATATATACATGAAAAATACAGTTTCAATGTGCAGGCTGGAGGACGGCGCACGATGCAGGGTAAGTCGGCTTATGAACAGAGGCAGTATCCGCCGCAGACTGCAGGATATAGGACTTATCGAGGGCACAGAGGTGCTTTGTCTCAACCGCAGTCCGTCGGGAGATCCTGCCGCATATTTCATCAGGGGAGCGGTGATCGCCATTCGTGACGAGGACGCATCAAAGATTATAGTAGAGCGTATATGAATCAATTAACCGCACAAGGCACAGAAAAAGCTTTGTGCGGTATTGCTGTTTGATATTTTTTATAAAAAACTGTTGACAAATCGTGGGATATAGTGTATAATATATATGCTGTATTTATTACAGCATATATAAAGATGAATATGCTGTGAAAGGCTGTTCATCGTAAATATTTATGCGGATGTGGTGGAATTGGCAGACACGCCAGACTTAGGATCTGGTGAGTAATCGTGCAGGTTCAAGTCCTGTCATCCGCATTTTTTTATTTTATAGAGGTTTTTCAGCATGAAAATTTCTTTTGAACAGTTTTCTTGTGATATTATTGTCAGATAAACGTTTTTATTTCAGGATTAATGAACCGCTGATTAAATCGCTTCACACCTCACTCAGTGACGGTTTTTCGTGCGTCGGAAGCGACACCTATGCTCAGCAACGGCTTTCATAGTTCAGAATCAAAGGGCACAGTATGGTTTTCTGATGTAAAACTGGAGGAAAATGCAATAACATGGGAGCTAAAGGCTGACTTTAACAGGAGCAGTATTTTTGAGATAGACAATACAGAATATTACGGAAACTCAGGTTATTCTGTAAAAATAACCAATCCCGAATATAATACCGCATATGTAGGAAAGACCTTTGAGGTAAAACCAAATACAATGTATCGCTTCTCTGCATGGACAAAGTGTGAAGGATTTGAAAGCAAACCTACTAACTTGTATCAATATGACGGAGCAATTATCGGTTTTTACGGAACATATGAGAATATAAGCAGGAGCAACCGTGAAAATACATGGAAAAAGCTATACTGTGATTTTAATTCAGGCGATACCACACCTTACAAATATAATAAGACCGAGATAGGTAATGCAAAAATTACATTTGATGATTCCGTTGCATATACGGGAAAACCTGTTCAGCCTGATGTAAAAGTATATTATGACGGAAAAACTCTTTCAAAGGGCACCGATTATACTCTGACCTATGTTAAGGAAGCGCTGATTAAAGCCAAAGGCATCGCTTCCGACCCTCGAAAATCCGTAACTTTGATAACGTAACTGTTCAGATGGTGGATTTCATGCAGAAAAAGGATATTCAGCTTGTAATCAGCTTTGTAAATAATTTTTCTGAATCTGCGGATTCAACCTTTATTCTTACAGATGCTATGATGAAAGCGATTGAAATTGTTTTGTAAACTGCTTTTTCATGATTTCTATGATAGCTGCATAACAGGAAATTCGATCTTTTTTACGATTTTAACTCTGTAAAATCAATGCTTGCTCTGTAAATTCAAAAACGTAAAATGAAATATTGATGACAGCAGCTTTTTTAGCTGCTATTATCAGATTTGTTTTCTGCAGTTTTTGAATTTACAGAGTTTTTTTTTTACAAAGCAATTTTGAATTATTAAGGAAGGTTCCTTAAAGTTTTTGAACGGTGAGAAATATTTCCTGACTTTAAATTTGAATAATTACATCAAAATATGATTTTACTGACATAAAAGAATAAAAATGTTAATATTTTGCTTGAAATTTTCAACTAATTATGGTATAATTAAAAAAGTATTTTTAATTATGTAAAAGTATTTTCACCTATAAGCGAGTTTGTGTATTTACAGACGTTTCAGGAGGATAAAAAATGATTGAAAAAAGTAAGATACTTGATGCATGGATCATGGTCGAGCATTTATCTGAAGGTGATATAAGCGATAAGGATAAAACTGTGCTGATCTTTGATGAACCGACGGGAAATGATTATTATTCGCTGATCAAGGATAAAATGTCAGGCAGCAGTGTATGCAAAGGCAAGAACAGCGGAGCAGCATTTATTTTTGATGTTTTTGATTTCAATGAGGTTTTAACCATACTCAGACAGAAGTATCATCTGAATATGCCTGATGAAGAAATAAAAACAGGAAAGAAATTCGGCTTTGTATTGTATTTTGATAAGGGTATGAGATTTATTAAGGATATGACTTTTTTTACAGCAAGTGAATATATCCGCTGTAAAAAAGAAGTTCCGCAGGAAACGGAATTCAGAGAGTATGAAGAACATCTGAAAAAGCTTCTGGAGCAGTTGTTTGATGAATCTGAGAATGATCCTAAAAAATTCAATTCGGCAATAGCCGTTATTATGAAAAAATATAACGTTGATCCAAAAAAATGCAGGCTCAGACTTATAGGCAATATTGATACAGGGGCAGCAAATCTTCATTCCTTTTTTATTGATGATCTTGAAGCCGCAAAGAATATAGATACGGATAATCTTACAGGTTATCTGTACGGAAATACAGAAGGCAGGGTCAACCTTGACAGTAAAAATAATTCTGCAAATTTTAATCCCTCAGTTTTTGAAAAGATCCTTGAACCCAATAACTATCCTTTGGGAAGATTTCCGGGAAATACGGAATTTGCTCTTTCCATGATGCAGCAGGTGGCGGTAAATCTTGCCACAGGATGTGACAGAAAGACTATCAGAAGTGTAAACGGACCTCCGGGAACAGGAAAAACCACTCTTCTGAAGGATATATTTGCAGATCTTATCGTAAAGCAGTCCTACGATATGGCTAAAATGTCTGAACGTACCATTGTGGGAACAGCTGATACGATATATTATAATAACTATTCGATAGGTATGCTGCCCGATAATATTTCTGAAAACAGTATCGTTGTTGCAAGCTCAAATAACGGTGCAGTACAGAATATTGTAATCGAACTGCCTGTTCTGGAAGGTCAGATCGACAAGAAATTTACAAATGAATTGGTAAAGGCTGATTATTTCCGTAAAATTTCAAATTCAAAGGTATCTGTGGAATGGAAAAAAGACAGCAGCGGAAAATCAAAAAAAGAATTGTCCATGCAGCAAACTGACGAAGAGGAAAAATTCTGGGGATTGTTTTCGCTGGAAGGCGGAAAAACAGATAATATGAGCAATATTATCGCAAAAATTGAAGCTGTCAACAAGTATTTTGATGAAGAATATGAACCCGATGACAATGTTTATGAGGAATTTTTAAAGGAGTATATTTCGGTAAAGAATCTACGTGACAGAAAGCAGAAAACCGCAGCGGATTACTACAGAAATCACAAGCCTGATTATGATAATTTCACATCGTTTAAAAAACAGGTGCTTGCAATGAATTCTTCGCAAAAGCGTTCCTTTGAAAAACAGATACAAGAGCTGACCGCAGCTGTTAAAAATATAAACGACAGTATCAGGGAATCCAATGATAAGCTGAGTGATTATGATCTGCAGTTAAAAACCAAAAATGATCTATTCCGTATGTATGATGAACAGATAAAATTATTTGGAAATGATACATCTGAACATTTATCGGTAATTGATAATGAATTCGGTAACGGCGGTCTGTCGGAGCTTGCTGAATCGGGAAGAGAAGAAGCGTTGAATGAGATCAGACAGCTTAAGGAAAAAACAGAGCTTGAACGTGTCCGTAATATGAAGCTGCGTGAAAAAGGAAAGGAATATTCGGAAAAATTAACAGCACTGAATAATGCTTTTGCGGTAAATGAAACAAATGCAAAAAAGCGGCTTGCCGATCTTGAACAGAGGGAAAAGACATTTGGCTTTGATAAAATAATCAGCAGTATCAACGCTTTGGATATGACCTGCGATTATGATAAGCTGCAGCTGTCAAATCCATGGTTTGATGAAGAATACAGAACAGCTCAGTCAAGGCTGTTTATTTCGGCACTTAAAGTACGCAAACAGTTTTTGTATGAAAACAGAAAGAATATCAGAGCGGCGCTCAGTATCTGGGGTCAGCAGAGTAAATATCTTGAAAAAAAACAGGTCATTGTTGCAGCATGGGGCTGGATAAATCTGACTGTTCCTGTGATAAGCTCCACCTTTGCCAGCTTTTCAAGAATGTGTAAAAATCTTGGTGTCAACACGATGGGTCATCTGTTTGTTGATGAAGCGGGACAGGCGATCCCACAGGCAGCTGTCGGAGCAATTTTCAGAAGCAGACACGTTATGGTGGTAGGCGATCCATCACAGATAAAGCCTGTGCTTACTGTTGATGCAAGTGTTCTCAGTATGCTTTGCAGACATTTCGGAGTAACAGAAAAATATCTTTCCGAATCCGCCTCAACACAGACTCTTGTGGATTCTGCAAGCAGATTCGGTTTTTATAAAGAACAGGATAAGTCAGAGGAATCATGGATAGGTATTCCTCTGTGGGTACACAGAAGATGCCTTTCACCTATGTTTACCATATCTAATCAGATATCCTACAATGGATTTATGGTACAGGGAAATCCGAAAGATAAAAAGGAAGATTTCGGAAAAACAGGCTGGTTCGATGTTTGCGGAAAGTCGAATAATAAATATGTAGAGGAACAGGGTGAATTCCTTCTTAAAAAAATCAGTAAGATGGCAGAAAAGGACCCCGATATTCTTAATAAAAATGCAAAGGATAAGATCTATGTTATCTCGCCATTTTCAAACGTTGCCTATCAGCTGAGTCAGAAGCTAAGGAAAATCGGATTTACAAGATTTGATGAACATCGTAAGCCTACCAATATAGGTACGATACATACCTTTCAGGGAAAGGAAGCGCCTATTGTATTTATGGTATTAGGTGCTGATTCTCAGAGCAAGGGTGCTGCATTATGGTCTGTAAGTGAACCTAATATGATGAATGTTGCCGCAACAAGAGCCAAAAAGGAATTCTATGTAGTAGGCGACAAAAGGTTGTATCTTGGTCTGGGAAGTGCAGTTGCTTCTGAGACATACAGAATAATTGCGGAATATAAGGAAAAGTATCCCGAATATGCAGACGATGATGCTGCTCCATTTTTAAAAAACGAAGAAGCACCGATCAAGGATACGGCAAATTCTTATTCTCCGCTGAGAACAGCAAATACAAATGCCGTGCCGCAAGCTGAACGTCAGACATCAGAGGTGCGCAATGTTTATCAGAAAGCTCCTGCGGCAAGACCTGAAAATTCCGTAAATAATACACGGATAAACGCTGTTCCTTATCCGCCTCCGCTGAGAACAGCAAATACAAATGCCGTGCCGCAAGCTGAGCGTCAGACATCAGAGGTGCGCAATGCTTATCAGAAAGCACCTGTGGCAAGACCTGAAAATTCCGTAAATAATACACGGATAAACGGAAGAGTCACTTTTGTGGGTAACGGCAAAAAGAATAAATATGCTTATATTACAGGTACTGACGGAAATAAATATACTGTGACCGAGCTTATCTATTCAAATACCGCAAATGCAGATGAAGTCATCATGGCTGACAAAATGGTTTCATTTATTCCGAAACAGGGTACCAAGTTAATGTTTGCTGAAAAAATCAGCCCCGTATAAGAGACTGAATATGAAGCAAGATGTAATCAGCGGTTCCTTTCTGACGGGATAGTATTTATACGGCTGTACAGGAATAACCGCCATAAAAAATAATCAGTTCTGAATCGTTAATTCGGTTCAGGGCTGATTTTTTTTGTAAAAAATCTTTCCCCACCTCATATTGACAGTATATGACAGCTCAGTTGTGTTAATATAAAGAAAAAAAGAAAGGAAGTACAACAAAATGGGAATAAACGTGACCGAAGAGGAGGGACGCGTAACTGCTCAGCTCAGCGGTGAGATAGATCATCATAACGCTCCCGAGCTGAGAACAGAGATAGATAATGCTCTGGAGCGTGTTCGTCCCGAAGAGCTTGTGATAGATTTCGGAGAGGTTACCTTTATGGACAGCTCAGGAATAGGTCTTGTAATGGGACGATGCAGGCTGATGAAGGATATGGGCGGCAGAGTTATCGTAAATAATACGCCTTCTCAGATAAAAAAGGTGATGAAGCTTGCAGGACTTGATATGCTCACAACGATCTGTTAATGAAAGGAATGATAAAATACAATGAATATACATAATGAAATAAGAGTGATTTTCCCATCACTCAGCTGCAACGAAGCCTTTGCAAGAACGACTGCGGGAGCTGCTGCGGCACAGCTTGACCCCTCTGCAGCCGAGGTGATAGATATCAAGACTGCCGTATCTGAAGCCGTGACCAACTGTATCGTTCATGGCTACAGGGACAGGCAAGGAAATATTGAGATGATATGCAGGGTTACAGATGATAATACACTGTATATTAGAATACGTGATAAGGGCTGCGGAATACCCGATGTTAAAAAAGCAATGGAGCCGCTTTTTACCACTGCGTCCTGTGAGGAGCGGGCAGGTCTTGGCTTTGCGGTAATGGAAAGCTTTATGGACAGCGTAAAGGTAAACAGTACTGTGGGAAAGGGAACTACTGTTATAATGAAGAAAAAAATAGCCGCAAAGGAGATATATACTGCGGCAATGTCACGCAGGGAAGGTGCCGATGAAGAGCTTAAGTGAACGAACGGAAAGAGACAGCCTTGCCGAAAATAATCTGGGACTTGTTCATCTGTGTGCTAATCGTTTCAGAGGCAAGGGTATAGAATACGATGACCTTTACGGTGCAGGCTGTGTGGGACTTGTAAAGGCATCAAAGGCGTTTGATAAAAACAGGGGAGTACAGTTTTCAACTTATGCAGTACCTGTTATAATGGGCGAGATAAAGCGTCTTTTCCGTGACGGAGGAACTCTTAAGGTAAGCAGAGGACTTCGTGAGCTGTCTCTGAAAATAAGCCGTGAGCGTGATAAATTTCAGCTGCGCCACGGCAGAGAGCCTCTTATTTCCGAGCTTGCGGAGCTTCTTGAAGTATCTGCGGAGGACGTAGCCGAGGCTATCAACGTAAGCAGACCTGTTATCTCACTTACAAGAAGCAGCGAAGATGAAGACGAGGGACAGAATGATATAGCCGTTTCTCCCTCTCCCGATGAGGAAATGGCGGACAGACTTTCACTTATGCAGGTGATGGACAGTCTCAGCGCCGAGGACAGACGGCTTATCTATTTAAGATATTTCCGTGACATGACACAGGTAAATACCGCTAAGGAGCTTAATATGACGCAGGTACAGGTCTCACGGCGTGAAAAGAAAATTCTTACATGGATGAAGGGACAATTTTATTAAAATGTATTGATTATTTTAATAAGGTGTGTTATAATGTATATATGATAACTATAATCGAAAGGATCAGTCATATATATGGATAACGGAATTATTCTTTCTGCCGAAAAGCTTACAAAGACCTATGGCAAAGGCGATACGGAAGTAAGAGCACTTGATAATGTTGATCTTAATATAAAAAAGGGCGAGTTTGTTACTGTAATAGGACAGAGCGGAAGCGGAAAATCAACATTGCTTCATATACTCGGTGCTATGGATACTCCCACATCGGGAAAGCTTACCGTTGACGGCATCGATGTATTTTCTCAGAAGGAGGAGCAGCTTGCCGTATACCGTCGCAGACAGGTAGGCTTTGTATTTCAGTTTTTCAATCTTATCCCCGTAATGAATGCCCGTGAGAATATTGTTCTCCCTCTTCTTCTTGACGGAAAGAAACCTGATAATGATTTTCTTGAGGATATTATCGAAACGATCGGTCTTAAGGACAGAATGAAGCATTATCCTCATCAGCTTTCGGGCGGACAGCAGCAGAGGATAGCTATTGCCCGTGCCCTTATTGCCCGTCCTTCAATAATCCTTGCGGACGAGCCTACGGGAAATCTTGACAGCAGCTCGGGCGAGGAAATAATCAATCTTCTGAAAAGCTCCATCAAAAAATATGATCAGACGCTTGTTCTTATTACTCATGATAATCATATTGCAAATCAGGGCGACAGGGTCATTACCATTAAGGACGGCAGACTTTACGAATAACACGAATATCAAAAGTAAAAGGGCAGATGTACCGAAAAAAGTACATCTGCCCGTTTTTTATTTATAAAATCAGTATCAGTCAAGATCGTTTCTGATAATATCATCAAGAGTCTCACGCTTTACAACAACTCTGCTTTCGCCGTTTCTTACCATAACAACGGCAGGCTTTGGTATCCTGTTGTAATTTGAGGACATTGAATAGTTATAAGCACCTGTAGCAAGCACAGCCATAATATCTCCGGGTCCAACAGGCTGTATAGCCATGCCCTCACCGATAAGATCGCCGCTTTCACAGCATTTGCCTGCAACAGTGATGATCTCTGTTCTCGGTTCAGCTGCACGGTTTGCCGCAACTATTTCATATTCGGATTTATAGAGTGCATATCTGGGATTATCGCACATACCGCCGTCAACAGATACATAAGTACGTATATCAGGGATATTCTTGACCGCTCCCACAGTATAAAGAGTGATTCCCGCAGGTGCAATAACGGAACGTCCTGGCTCGATATATATAAATGGCAGACTGATATTTTCCTCTGCACATACCTGTTTAACCTTTTCGGAGACAGTTTTCATGTAGCTGTCATAGGGAGTGGGGTTGTCCTTTTCGGTGTACTTGATGCCGAAGCCGCCGCCTAAGTTCAGCTCCTTTATTTCAAGACCAAGCTCTTTTTTAATGCTGCTTATAAGCTTCAGCATTACCTCTGCGGCGCATACAAAGGGATCTATATCGAATATTTGACTTCCGATATGGCAGTGAAGTCCCGTAAGCTTGACATTTTCGCACTTTACGGCAGCCTTTACCGCCTCCATAGCCTCGCCTGTTTCAAGAGCAAAGCCGAACTTACTGTCTATCTGACCTGTTTTTACAAAATCATGAGTGTGAGCGTCAATGCCCGGCTTTATTCTGAACATGATATCAGCTGTAATGCCCATTTCGCCTGCAAGCCTGTCAAGGCGTTCAAGCTCGGATATATTGTCAACGATTATCCTGCCTACCTTGCTTTCAAGAGCAAGCTTAAGCTCATCGTTTGTCTTGTTGTTTCCGTGGAAGCATACCTTTTCCATGGGAAAATCAGCCTTAAGAGCAGTATAGAGCTCACCGCCCGAAACAACGTCGATACCCATGCCCTCTTCCTTCATTATCCTGTACATAGCCTTGCAGGAAAATGCCTTGCTTGCATAGCAGGCAAGACCCTTTCCGCCGTAATAATTGTCAATGGAGGACCTGAAGCTTCTGCAATGCTCTCTTACAAGCTCCTCATCAACAACATAAAGGGGAGTGCCGTATTCCTCGGCAAGCTTAACGGTATCCATACCGCCTATGGTAAGATGTCCGTCACTGTTTACATCAAGATTCTTTGAAACGTACATTTTATATCAGTCCTTTTGATTTAGTTTGAAGCGGAAGCGAATTCCTCGATTATGGAGCGTATTTCCTCAACGCCCTCGCCTGTCTGTGAGGAAAACTGCACCGATTTGATATCCTCGAAATAGGGTATCTCCTGTGCAAAGCCTGCCATTCGCTCCTTGCGCTGATTATTGGAAAGCTTATCTGCCTTGGTGAAGATTATCACAAAGGGCAGCTCGATCTCAACCATAAAGTCGATCATCTGCAGGTCGTCCTTTGAGGGCGGATGACGTATATCTATAAGCTGAAAAATAAGTCCGATATCTCTTTCGGAGGTAAGATAACCCTCAATAAGAGATGACCACCTTATTTTATCTGACTGTGAGCGCTTTGCATAGCCGTAGCCGGGAAGGTCCACCGCATAGATACCGCCGAAGCTGTAGAAGTTTATTGTAGCGGTCTTTCCGGGAACAGCAGATACTCTTGCCAGATTTTTTCTGTTGAAGATCTTGTTTATAAGCGATGATTTTCCCACGTTTGAACGTCCCGAAAATGCGATCTCACAGCATTCGCAGGGGGGGAGCTGTTTAAATTCGCCGTATGCACGGTAAAATTCTGCGTTATTGAAATTCATGATACTGACCATGCTTTTCGGAGTATATCCTGATGTATGCTCCGAAAAGACTAATTCCTTTATTAATTATTCGTTATTGTATGAGCTCATTACGGGAAGCTCCTCAGGTTCGTTCTGCTCCTTTTTGGAGCCCATAGATGAGCCGCCCTGTGTTTTCATGGGTCGGGGAGACTTTTTTCTGCCGCTTCTTGTAAGTGCGGTATCAAGTACATCTGTAAGGGTCTCGGCAAGAACGAATTCAATATTGTCCTTTACCGTCCGGTCTACTTCGTCAAGGTCTGCCGCATTGTCTTTAGGGATAATTACTGTCCTGATTCCTTCCTTGTATGCAGCCATGGTTTTTTCTCTCAGACCGCCTATAGGAAGTACCTTTCCGTGAAGAGTTATTTCTCCCGTCATGGCAACGTCACAGCGCACAGGTATTCCCGAAAGTGCGGAAACAAGAGCGGTAGTCATAGTAACGCCTGCCGAAGGACCGTCCTTTGGAGTAGCACCCTCAGGAGCGTGAATATGGATATCCTTGTTTTTGTAGAATTCACCGTCAATGCCGTATTTTCCGCATACGGAGCGCACATAGCTGACCGCAAGCCTTGCGCTTTCCTGCATGACCTTGCCTAAAGAGCCTGTGATCTGTATATCGCCCTTTCCGTCAAGGATAAGCACCTCCATAGGAAGCATAACGCCGCCGACAGATGTCCATGCAAGACCGTTTACAAGACCTGTCTCGTCCTTTTTGCCGACACTCTTGTCGATATATTTACGGTGACCCAGATATTTTTCGGTATTTCTTGTTGTAACGGAGATCTTTGTCTTTTCGCCTGCAACGATCTCCTTAGCGCCCTTGCGGCACAGCGATGCGATATATCGCTCCAGACCTCTTACGCCTGCTTCTCTTGTGTAGCTGTCTATCAGATCATATACTGCGCCGTCTGCGATCTTCATATTTGAAGCTTTAAGACCGTGTTTCTTTATCTGCTTGGGTATAAGGTGACCCTTTGCGATGTGGAATTTTTCCTCACGGGTATAGCTTGTAAGCTCGATAACCTCCATTC
>JAFUOZ010000054.1 GCA_017481565.1 Oscillospiraceae bacterium
CCGCTGTATCAATGCATAAAACAGGCGGCTCGCTTACCCAGAGTGCATTTCTTCTTGTGGGTGAGTCCGCTCAGGTAAGCATAGGTCATGTAAGAGCGGTGATAAATCTTACCCAGACCACAAGTGCTTCATATCTGCTTATGACCTCTCTTGATATCACAAGGCGTAATCTTGCCACAAGAGGTAAGGAAATGTGCAGAAAAATGTCCGAATCGGTGGAATATGCCCGTGAGGAGATAAATAAAATAGGCGGTTATTATGCCTATGCCTCCGAGCTTTGCAACGGTGACGACTTCTATGCCTTTGACCGCACAAAGCTTTCGGTATATACAAGAGATATCGGTCTTGCGGGAATCGAGGTATATGATATACTCCGTGACAGCTATGACATACAGATAGAATTCGGAGATGTGGGAAATATACTCGCAATAATAACCGCAGGAGACAGATGGAAGGATATAGAGCGTCTTGTTTCGGCAATGAGTGAGATAAAGCGCCGTTTCAGCAGAGATAAGGCAGGAATGTTCGACCATGAATATATAAATCCCACAGTAAAGCTTTCTCCCCATGATGCATTCTACAGCGAACAGGTAACTGTTCCCATATCGGAAAGCGCAGGCAGAGTAAGCGGAGAATTTGTAATGTGTTACCCTCCCGGAATACCGATAATCGCTCCCGGCGAGCTTATCACACCCGAAATAATCGCACATATAGCCTACTGCAAGGACAGAGGCTGCTTTATGACGGGTACGGAGGATATGAATATAGAATACATAAAAGTCATATAAAAGAAGGTAAATTGATTTATGGATCTTTGGTTTACGGAATTTCATTCCGATGACGCAAAAATGTCAATAAAGGTTGACAGACATATTCATTCGGAGCAGAGTGAATATCAGAGGATAGACGTATTTGAAAGCCGTGAATTCGGACGTTTTCTCACCCTTGACGGTCTTATGATGCTTACCGAAAAGGACGAATTCATGTATCACGAAATGATAGCTCATGTTCCCATGGCAAGCAATCCCCTTATAAAACGAGTGCTTGTTATCGGCGCAGGAGACGGCGGCACAATAAGAGAGCTTGTTAAATACAATAATATCGAGCATATAGATATGGCGGAAATAGACGGCAGAGTAATTGAGGTATGCAGAGAGCATATCCCCTCCACTGCCTGTGCCCTTGACGACCCCAGAGTCCATATCCATGTGGAGGACGGTCTTAAGTATGTGCGCCGCAAGGAGAACTGCTATGACCTTATCATAGTTGACAGCACAGACCCGTTCGGTCCGGGAGAGGGACTTTTCACCAGTGAATTTTACGGAAACTGCTGCAATGCCCTTACAGAAAACGGCATACTTGTAAATCAGCATGAATCTCCCTATTACAAGGACGATGCAAAGGCAATGCAGAGAGCTCACCGCAGAATAAAGGAATTTTTCCCTGTATGCAGAGTATATCAGTTCCATATCCCCACATATCCGTCGGGACACTGGCTTTTCGGCTTTGCTTCAAAGACTGTGGATCCGCTTAAGGTTGACGCAGACCGCTGGAACAGTCTGGGAATAAAGACAAGATATTATAATACAGAGCTTCACAAGGGCTGCTTTGCGCTTCCCAATTATGTGATAGAGCTGCTTGAAAACAGTTAAGGACGTGAAAATCATGCTTACAAATGAAAAAAAGCTGTTTATCGGCTGTGAGTCCGATTTTGAGTCTGCAAGTGCAGTTATTTTCGGCGCACCCTTTGACAGCACCACATCGTTCCGTCCGGGAACACGCTTCGGAAGCAGTGCTATCCGCAGCGAAAGCTTCGGAATTGAAACATATTCACCTTATCAGGATAAGGATCTTACAGATTACAATATATTTGATGCAGGGGATCCCGAGCTTTGCTTCGGTTCACCCGAAAAAGCGCTTGAGGATATAGAAGCTATCGCCACTGAAATACTTGCAGCGGATAAAACGCCCGTTATGCTGGGCGGCGAGCATCTTGTGACACTGGGAGCGGTACGTGCGGTAAAGAAAAAATATGATGAGCTTTATATAGTCCAGTTTGACGCTCATGCCGATCTGCGTGAGGATTATCTCGGACAGCAGCTTTCTCATGCTTGTGTAATGCGCCGCTGTCATCAGCTTGTGGGAGACGGTCATATACATCAGTTCGGCATCAGAAGCGGCGAGCGCACCGAATTTGAATTTGCGGCAGAGCATACGGTAATGCATAAATACACCATAGGCGCTGAGCTTGGCGATCATATAGATGATACGGTAAAGGCACTTTCAGGCAAAAATGTCTATATCACCGTTGATCTTGATGTTATCGATCCTTCGGAATTTCCCGGAACAGGTACTCCCGAAGCAGGCGGAGCAAAATTCCGCGAGCTGCTTTCCGCACTTATGAAGCTTTGCGGCGGTGAACTTAATATCGTCGGAATGGATATAAATGAGCTTTCTCCCCACTATGACCCCAGCGGACGCTCAACCGCACTTGCCTGCAAGCTTTTAAGGGAAATGCTGTTGATGACAGCAAAATAAATAGATTCGGGGTAAATAAAAATGTCTGTTGAAAAAAAAGAGAAAAAGAAGAAAAATGTCACCGCTGAAAATACGGAAAAATCAGACAATGTTATAATGACGGGGAATAAGAAAAATGAAAATGTACTGCTTTACAGGGCATTTGTAAAATGGACTGTCATAGCAGTTATCGTGGGTATAGTCGTGGGAGCGGCAGGAGCGCTTTTTCATCATGCGCTTGATTTTGCAACAGAATTCAGAACCGAAAATCCTATGATAATATATGCGCTGCCTGTTGCAGGTCTACTTATAATACTGCTTTATAAGGGACTTGGAATGGCTGATGACAGAGGTACCAATGCCGTTATCCTTGAAGCAAGAGGAGAAAAGCGAATAAGACTGCGGCTTGCCCCCGCAATAGTCACAGCTACCTTTTTAACTCACCTTTGCGGAGGAAGTGCAGGCAGAGAGGGCGCAGCATTACAGCTGGGTGCAAGTCTTGCATCGCCTCTGGGAAGGCTCTTCAAATTTGACAGGGACGATTGTTCCATACTTGCAATGTGCGGAATGGCAGCAGGCTTTTCGGCACTTTTCGGTACACCTGCTGCAGCGGCAATATTCGCAATGGAGGTAACTGTTGTAGGCGTTGCGGAATATGCGGCGATAGTACCCTGTATGACAGCAGCGGCTGTTTCGGGTGTTACAGCTGCCATGATGGGTATACACAAGACCTCATTCGGAACAGTAAATGCTCCCGTTTTCGGCGGCGATTCCGCTATGACGGTGGTAAAGGTGATAATCTTAAGTATCCTTGCCGCTATTGTAAGTATTATCTTCTGTGAGATAATGAAATTTATCGGCTCGGTATATAAGAAGTATATAAAAAATCCGTATCTGAGAGTTCTTGCAGGCTCGGCAATAATGATCGCAGCTACACTTCTGCTTGGTACCTATGACTATAACGGCGCAGGTACACATGTTATCGAGGCTGCTTTCAGAGGAGAGGCGTTCCCTCTTGCGTTTCTTTTAAAGATAGTACTCACCGCTGTTACACTGGACGGCGGCTTCAAGGGCGGAGAGATAGTCCCCGCATTTTTCGCAGGCTCTACCTTCGGCTGTGCTGTTGCGCCTTTGCTGGGCCTTGACCCTTCATTTGCGGCTGCAATAGGACTTGTTGCTGTATTCTGCGGAGTAACCAACTGCCCCATTGCATCTATGGTGATAGGTGTTGAGCTTTTCGGCGCAGAGGGTATCATCTTCTATGCTGCAGCGGCAGGCGTAAGCTATATGCTTTCGGGATATCAGGGTCTTTACAGCGAACAGACCTTCTATCATTCAAAAATCAAGCCTGTAGAGTATAGTAAGTGATATTTTGGAGAGATGTACAATGATTTTGTATCATGGAGGCAATGTGCAGGTCATACAGCCTGAAGTGATAAAAAGCAATCGTTCACTTGATTTCGGAACAGCCTTTTATATGACATCAGATTATGAACAGGCTAAAAAGTGGGCAAAGCTTACTTCCGAAAGAAAAAAACAGGGTGTACCGACAGTTAATGAATTTGAATTTAACGATACTGCACTCAGTGAAATATCTGTTTTACATTTCACCGAAACAAGCACCGAATGGCTTAAGCTTATCAGTGCTTGCCGTACCCAACATGAAAATGCATCTGAATACGACCTTATCATAGGTCCTGTCGCAAACGACAGAACCATTGATGTTATTTCTCTTTATCTGATCGGTGTATATGATGAATATGAAGCTATACGAAGACTTCTTGCATTCAAGCTGACAGATCAGTATGCTTTTAAATCCGAAAAAGCTCTTGATTATCTGAAATACAGAAGGAGCATATACGTATGAATCCCAAAATATTTCCGTATGTACTGTCTTACTATGATAAAGAGGTCATAGCTCTGATATGTGAAAAATACGGCTTTGACGAATGGAAAGCAATGAGACTTTTCATCGGATCGGAAACCTATGCCATGCTTTCCGATCAGAAGCTTGAAATGTGGGATTTCGGATATCCTGCCATTTTCAATATGTGGGAATGTGAGCAGATAACAGGCGACCCGAGAAATTCCAGCTATTTCAGGGAGGGCTGAAAATGTCGAAGGAAATGGACTTTTTTATCTTTCTGCTGGAGCAATATGCAGAAAACAAGAAAACCACTGCCGATAAGGTACTGAAAAAATGGGATTCCCTTGAAATAACCCAGCTTATTTTCAATATGTATGAACGCTATCACTGCGAAGGACTTGAAAACGCTTTTAACGATATTGATGCACTTTCGGAGCGTCAGACCGACGGCTCCGCAGAAATATAAACTATTCAAAAAGGACGGTTTCTATGATAATCAAATATATAAATACAAACCGTCACAGCTTTGACTATTCGGTGGAGGACGGCTTGTAACATGGGATATATAAACGAACTCAGAAAAAAAGTTGGGCACGAACCGCTTCTGCATACCTGCGCAAGCGTTATAGTAGTAAATGACAATAACGAGCTGCTTATGCAGAAACGTACGGATAACGGTCTGTGGGGCTACTGCGGAGGTGCGGTGGAGCTTTTTGAAACTGTGGAGCAGTCCGCTGAGAGAGAGCTTTATGAGGAATCGGGTCTTACCGCTCATTCTTTAGAGCTTTTCGGCGTTTATTCGGGCGAGGAGCAGCACCACATCTATCCCAACGGCGATGAAGTATGGACTATTGACATAGTTTATATATGCAGGGATTTTTCGGGAGAGCTTGCCTGTCATGACGGTGAATCTGCCGAGCTGTGCTTTGTTCCTTACCATAAGATAAAGGACTATCCCCTCAATCCGCCCATAAGAAAACCACTTAATGATTTTATTGATAAATATTACGGAAAGGAGCATTTATAATGCTTATACTTGATGAACTGAGAGTAGAGCTTGAAGGCTACCGCAAGGATATGAAAGAGCTTTACCATATACTTGACCTTGACAAGGCAAAGAAGGAAATTGAAGAATTACAGGCAAAATCCGCTGAGGACGGCTTCTGGGACGATCTTGAAAACTCACAGAAGACCATGCAGATAATCAAGCAGAATGAATCAAAGCTTGCAGGCTTTTCAAAGCTTGATACACTTCTTGAAGATACAATAACAATGATCGAGCTTACCGTTGAGGCAGGCGAGGAAGAGGACGAAGCTACCGTTGCTGAAATAAAGGGCGAGGCTGACCGTTTCAAATCGGAGCTTCAGACAATGCGTCTCACCACACTGCTTACAGGTGAATACGACAGCAAGAATGCGATCCTCACATTCCATGCAGGTGCAGGCGGTACAGAGGCACAGGACTGGGCAGAAATGCTTTTCAGAATGTACAACCGCTGGGGCGAGCGTCATAATTATAAGGTGACAACACTGGATTATCTTGACGGAGATGAAGCAGGTCTCAAATCCGCCTCAATTCTGGTTGAGGGTGAGAACGCTTACGGCTTCCTTAAGTCTGAGGCAGGCGTTCACCGTCTTGTAAGAGTATCTCCCTTTGACTCATCGGGAAGAAGACATACTTCCTTTGCATCCCTTGAGGTAATGCCTGAAATAGGCGATGCAGATACAAACATTGAAATACGTCCCGAGGATCTGGAGACAGAATTCTATCGTGCCAGCGGTGCAGGCGGACAGAAGGTAAACAAGACCTCATCAGCTGTAAGAATCGTGCATAAGCCTACAGGAATAGTAGTATCCTGTCAGACACAGAGAAGCCAGTATCAGAATAAGGATTATGCTATGAAGATGCTGGTATCCAAGCTTGTTGAGATCAAGGAAAGAGAACATCTTGACAAGATAGAGGATATCAAGGGTGTACAGAAGGAGATCGCATGGGGTGCCCAGATACGTTCTTATGTATTCATGCCCTATACGCTTGCAAAGGATCACCGTACAAACTGTGAGAACGGTAATATCAACGCTGTTATGGACGGCGATATTGACAGCTTTATCAATGCATACCTGACAGCGTTATCCCACGGAGAACTGCAGAAATAAAAATATCCAAGGTATAAAAAATAATCGGATAGGGTATTTACATTCAAGTAACTACCCTATCCGATTTTTTATTTTATTATCTTATTATAACTGAGCAAGCTTAGCGCAGTTTTCCTTAGCCGCAGGATAGATCTGTGTATAAAGCTGATAATACTTCTCATACTGAGGAATATTCTCCGCAACAGGCTCCTGAACCTTGTCAGCTGTGATGATCTGTGCGCAAGCCTCGGGAACGCTTGCATAAATGCCTGCACCTACCATTGCAAGAATAGCAACGCCTAAAGCAGGACCTTCCTTAGATGCAACTGTCTTTACGGGACAGCCGTAAAGGTCGGCAAGCATCTGTCTCCACATAGGAGAGCTTCCGCCGCCTCCGCAAGCCATCATATCGGATACATTGATACCCATTTCACGGCATATCTCAACGCAGTCTCTGAGAGAATAGGAAACACCCTCCATAACCGCACGGAGCATATGCTTCTTTGTATGCATTGCGGAAAGTCCGAAGAACATTCCTCTTGCATTGGGATCAAGATGAGGTGTACGCTCACCCATAAGATAAGGCATATAAAGCAGTCTGTCAGAACCGATAGGCACTGTATCCGCTTCAGCTGTCATAAGCTCATAGGTATCAACGCCCATAAGCTTTGCGGTTTCGATCTCCTCATGGCAGAAATTGTCCCTGAACCACTTAAGAGAAAGTCCCGCAGCCTGTGTAACGCCCATTACGTGCCAGCAGCCGGGAACTGCACAGCAGAAGGTATGTACTCTGCCCTTGGGGTCAATGGATATTCCCGATGTATGAGCAAATACAACGCCGCTTGTGCCTATAGTTGTAAATGCCTTTCCGTCGGTAACAACGCCTGTACCTACAGCGGCAGCCGCATTATCGCCTGCACCGCCTACAACGATAGTGCCTTCCTTAAGACCTGTCTTAGCGGCAATATCAGCTGTTATCCTGCCTGTGATATCGGGAGATTCGTAAACCTTGGGAAGCATAGCCATGTCGATACCAAGCTTTGAGCATACCTCCTCGCTCCAGCAGCGGTTGGGAACATCAAGCAGCTGCATACCCGAAGCATCGGAAACCTCTGTTGCATACTCCCCTGTGAGCATAAAACGTACATAATCCTTTGGAAGCAGGATATGACGGCACTTAGCATAGTTTTCAGGCTCGTTGTTCTTTACCCACATGATCTTTGAAGCGGTAAAGCCTGTAAGTGCAGGGTTTGCGGTGATCTCTATAAGTCTTTCCGCACCTACCTTTTCGGTGATCTCCTCGCACTCCTTTGCGGTTCTCTGGTCGCACCATATAATAGAACGGCGGATGACCTGATTATTTTCATCAAGCATTACAAGACCGTGCATCTGTCCGCTGATACCAAGTCCCACGATATCATTATTATCAACGCCGCTCTTTTCGATAACGTCCCTGATAGTATTCACAGCCGCATTGTACCAGTCAGCAGGATCCTGCTCCGCATAGCCGTTCTTAGGCTGATACATGGGGTATTCAATAGTCCTTGAAGCGATAACTGTTCCCTTTTCATCGAAAAGCACGGTTTTTGTTCCGCTTGTTCCTAAATCTACGCCTATTACGTATCTCATTGTAATCACTCCTTAAATATTTTGCAAATACGCCCCTGAATATACATGGTATATAACAGGGGCGTATATAGGGAAGCGCTGATTAAATTATACAGCAAAGGAAGAAAAGTCAATAACCGCATCATCTGAGGACATGGTTTCTGCGACCTTCATCATATAAAGCTCTGCGTCCTTTTCGGAAATATCGCTTACCATGACAAAATCATTGAAAATATCATCCTCTGCAGCCGATATCAAACGGCAGATAATATTCACATTTCCCTTTTTGGCATCTGTAACCTTAAAACGAAAGCTCTGGAAACGGGGATTGACATTCAGTATATCTTTTTTATCCTTGCCGATAATCACTGTCACCATAATATCACCTCGTCAAAAACGCAGATATTACAGATTGAACATGATATTGTTAAGAACAGCCTCAAGCATTTCCTGTCTGCCGCTTGAAAGTGAGTCTGTAACCTCGCCCTTTTCAAGTGCATACTTTTCAAGGTCAGCCATTGTAGCCTTGCCGCTTACGATATCAGCACCGATACCTGTTGTCCATGATGCATATCTTTCATCAACGAACTTGTCGATTCTGCCGTCCTCGATCATCTTTCTTGCGATCTTGAAGCCGAGAGCAAAGGTATCCATACCTGCAATATAGCTGTGGAAGATATCCTCGGGAGTATATGAACCTCTTCTTGCCTTGGAGTCAAAGTTAAGACCGCCGTTTGTAAAGCCGCCTGCCTTGATCACCTCGTACATACAGAGAGCAGCCTCGTATACGTTTGTGGGGAACTGGTCAGTATCCCAGCCGAGAAGTGTATCGCCCTGGTTAGCGTCGATAGAACCGAATACGCCGTTGTCTCTTGCAACTCTCAGCTCATGCTGGAAGGTGTGCATAGCAAGTGTAGCGTGGTTAGCCTCGATGTTCATCTTGAAATCCTTGTCAAGACCGTACTTGCGGAGGAAGCCGAGAACAGTAGCTGTATCGAAATCATACTGATGCTTTGTAGGCTCCTTGGGCTTGGGCTCAATATAGAAATCGCCTGTGTAGCCGATAGAACGTGCATAATCAACAGTCATCTTCATAAGACGAGCCATGTTATCCTGCTCAAGAGCCATGTTTGTATTGAGGAGAGTCTCATAGCCCTCACGGCCGCCCCAGAATACATAACCCTGACCGCCAAGCTTTACAGTAGCTTCAACAGCCTTCTTGATCTGAGCAGCTGCAAATGCGAATACATCAGCAGAGGGTGATGTGCCTGCACCGTGCATATAACGGGGGTGATCGAAGCACTTGGCTGTACCCCAGAGAAGCTTCTTGGAAGGATCAGCCTTCATCTTTGCTTCAACATAGTCAACGATCTCATCGAACTTTGCGTTTGTTTCAGCAAGTGAGCCGTATTCGGGAGAAAGATCTCTGTCGTGCCAGCAGAAATAATCAATGGAAAGCTTGTCCATGATCTCAAAAGCAGCGTCAACCTTAGCCTTAGCCTTAGCTACGGAATCAGTCTCACCCCATGACTTATCAGCTGTACCGCAGCCGAACATATCTGTACCGTCGCCGCCCATTGTATGCCACCAGGAAAGAGCAAACTTAAGGTGCTCTCTCATAGTCTTGCCGTCGATGACCTCATCGGGATTATAGTACTTGAATGCCAGAGGATTTGTGCTTTCCTTGCCCTCGTAAGGGATCTTGCCGATGTTCTTGAAAAATTCGCCCATTTTCAGGTTCCTCCTAATAATATGTATTTTATAATAAATATAGCCTTTAAAGCCGAAGCGCACACTCTTTTTGGTCAGAATATACACTTCAATATACATTTTACAGTGAAAACGGTTTCTTGTCAAGTAGGTTTTGTAAATATTTCATAAAAAGCCTTTCGGTTTTACGGACTTTCGGGGATATCAAAACAAAAATCGTATATTTGCACAAAATGCAGAACAATAAATAGTGGATAGTGTCCAATGTGAGATTTCAGATAAAATCAGCTTACGGAAGATATGGGAAATATCAGCAGACGGTAACGCTTTTTGAAAAATCAAGGCGGTTTTTATTATCCCCGCATCAGAATCGGTAAAAATATATTATCACAAACCTGCATATTGTATAATTCGTTGTATTATTTGCTTATTTAATGGCGAAAAATGAGTTAAAATATGAAAATATATAAAAGTTTTTACAAAACACTTGCCTAAAATATACATTATGGTGTATAATAAGAAAAGCGAGTGCTGTGGCACAGAATAAAAATAAATATCAGCACTTTCTCAACAGGAGATAAACAATTATGAATTATATATTATGTTCTGTGATCTGGACGGCTGATGAAGCTCCGCCCGGATTTACATCCTCTGTAATAGCCGCCGCAAGGCTGACGGAGGACGGCGAAATGAAGGAAAGCACCACCTTCCTTATGCAGGATCATTCATCATGCGACGATATGCTCCGTGAATTTACGGAGTGGTGCGGCGATGAATATATGCTCTGTGTATGGGACGGCTATTCCGCAGGCCGAATAAAAAAGCTTCTTGCCGTAAACGGTATAAAGCACCCTTATGTTCACTTATATCATCTTGTAAGAGTATATGAGCTGAGCATGGAAAAATGCCGTGATATCAGGCAGAGACGTATTATGCAGACAAGGCTGGAGGGCAAGCCCTATTACTACGGAAAGAAAAATGCGGCGGAGCTTGAGGTCCGCTGGATGAGCAGCATTTTTGAAATGCTGGATTTCTCTCTTATGGAAAAAAAGCCTTCCGTTGATTTTATAGATCAGCCTTCAAATAAATATTTCGTATTCAAAAACGGCAAATGCTTTCATTCAAAGGAATGCCGCATTGTAAAGGACGCTCCCGTTTCCTCATTAAGATCCTACACATATTACGCAACTGCCATAGATGCAGGCTTTACCCCCTGCTCACGCTGTAAGCCTGAGGATATGGATACCGAAACAGCAGCTCAGATGCAGAAGCTGAATGAGGTAAAGCGCAGCGAGGCAAAGGCTAAGCATATCGAGGGCTTCGTTCCAAAAAAGAAAAAGCGTTCAAAGCCTCTGAGCGTTTTCAAGTCACTGGCTCATATGTGCGGTCTTTACGGTGTCAGCTACAAAAAAAGCGGAGAAAATGTTTTCATTTCAACCGAAAGCGGTTCATGGCGTTTTGCTCCCGAAAGCGAAGAGATCATTCTTTTCAAGCAGAACAAGTCGGGTGAATATACCGACAGCAAAAAAAGATACTCCGATCCCTACTCAGCAGTCAGGGATATCGTAAAGGGCAAAAATAATACTAAGAAAAAATAACAGCTTCCTTATTAACAGGAAGCTGTTTTTATTGCATAAAATGGAAAATATATGCTATAATTGAGATAACAAATTGATCCTTAAGAAAGCAGATGATAATCATGAATAAAAATGAAATAATCCTATATGAAACCTCAGACCATGCAGTCAGACTCAATGTCAATACAGACGGAGATACAGTATGGCTCAACAGAGCACAGCTTTCAGAATTGTTTGACCGTGATATAAAAACCATTGGTAAACACATCAATAATGCATTAAAAGAAGAACTTTCGGAAGATAATTCAGTTGTCGCAAAATTTGCGACAACTGCTGCTGACGGAAAAACATATCAGGTTGAACATTACAGCCTTGATGTAATAATCTCAGTGGGATACCGTGTAAAATCTCAGCGTGGCGTTGAGTTCCGACAGTGGGCAAATAATGTGCTTAAAGAATACATAATAAAAGGTTATGCCGTGAATAATAAACGTATACAGCAAACAGGCGAGGTCATTCGTATTATGAAACGTGCAGAAAACCAACTTGATGCCAAGCAGGTATTATCAGTCATAGAAAAATTCAACACTGCTCTGGATATGCTTGACGCATACGATCATCAGACTATACAAAAGCCGTCAGGCAGCAAGGCTGTTTACGTACTTGATTATAACGAATGCCGCAGGGTCATAGATGAAATGAAATTTGCTTCACAAAGCACATTGTTCGGCAATGAAAAGGACGATTCTTTCAAAGGCAGTATTGCAAATATATATCAGGAATTCGGCGGAATTGAAATATATCCGTCTCTGGAAGAAAAAGCTGCAAACCTGCTCTATTTTATCACTAAAAACCATTCCTTCTCTGACGGAAACAAACGCATAGCTGCAGCAATGTTCCTGTATTTTCTTGACAAAAACGGAGCATTGTTCCTCGATGAAGAAAAAACCGAAAAAGCTATCGCTGACCATACACTTGCCGCCCTTACCATTATGATAGCCGAGTCTCAGCCTGCCGAAAAGGATATGATGATAACCGTTATCATGAACTGCATAATCAGATGAAATTTTTTAAGATCAGCTGTATCTGCATATACAGCTGATTTTTTATTTACCCATAATTATTGATATATACTATTGCAAAAGGAAAAAATATGTGCTATAATTAAAATGCGGAGTTTTTCCGAAAAATAACCAATAAGCAAGTATTTCGGCAATTACCGCCTTTATTAATGAAAGGATTGAAATAACAATGTCTAATACCGCAACCTATGAATCCCCCTTCTGCACCAGATATGCAAGCAAGGAAATGCAGTACGTATTTTCCGCAGATAAGAAATTCAGCACATGGCGCAGACTGTGGGTAGCTCTTGCAAGAGCTGAACAGAAGCTGGGTCTCCCCGTTACCGAGGAACAGGTACAGGAGCTTGAAGCAAATATCGACAATATCGACTATGAGGCAGCAGCAGAGCGTGAAAAGCTTGTTCGTCATGATGTTATGGCTCATGTTTATGCTTACGGTCTTGTATGCCCCAAGGCAGCAGGAATTATCCACCTGGGCGCTACATCATGCTATGTGGGCGATAACACAGATGTTATCATCATGCGTGACGCTATGGAAATAGTACGCCGCAAGCTTATCACAGTTATCTCTCAGCTTTCCGCTTTTGCTGAGGAATATAAGGCAATGCCCTGTCTTGCCTATACTCATCTCCAGCCTGCACAGCTTACCACTGTAGGCAAGAGAGCTACTCTCTGGATAAATGAGCTTCTTATGGACCTTGATGAGCTTGACTACAGAATAAAGAGCCTTAAGCTTCTGGGCTCAAAGGGTACTACAGGTACACAGGCTTCCTTCAAGGAGCTTTTTGAGGGCGATACAGCCAAGATCAAGGAGCTTGAAAAGATGATCGCAGAGGAAATGGGCTTTGACGCTGTTGTTCCCGTTTCAGGTCAGACCTATTCAAGAAAGGTGGATACACAGATCGTATCTACACTCAGCGGAATTGCTCAGTCTGCAATGAAGTTTGCCAATGACCTGAGAATTCTTCAGAACTTCAAGGAAATGGAAGAGCCCTTTGAAAAGAATCAGATCGGCTCATCTGCTATGCCCTATAAGCGCAATCCTATGAGAAGTGAAAGAATCACGGCTCTTGCACGTTATCTTATGATAGATTCACTCAATCCTGCATTCACAGCAGGCACACAGTGGTTTGAGCGTACTCTTGATGACTCCGCAAACAAGCGTATCTCCGTTGCAGAGGGCTTCCTTGCAGCTGATTCAATACTTAATATCCTTATCAATGTTACATCAAACCTTGTTGTATATCCCAAGGTGGTAAGACAGAGAGTTATGAAGGAGCTTCCCTTTATGGCATCCGAAAACATCATGATGGACGCTGTAAAGAAGGGCGGCAACAGACAGGAGCTTCACGAAAAGATAAGGACCTATGCTATGATGGCAGGCAAGAGAGTAAAGGAAGAGGGTCTTGACAATAACCTTATCGAGCTTATTCTTGCCGACAAGGAATTCGGTCTTAACGCCGAGGATATCGACGCTATACTGGTTCCCGAAAATTACACGGGAAGAAGCGCTGAGCAGGTCGATGAATTTATCGCTGAATATGTAAAGCCTCTTCTTGACGCAAACGCAGAAGCAACTCACGAAACAGCAGAGATCTCTGTCTGATCGTGTCAATAACGGAAAGGAAATGATTATGTACGACGAAAACAACAACGGCAATAACTTTGACCCTATGACAGGTCAGCCGATAAATAATAACTCCTCACAGGGAATAGATCTTTCAAAGCCTGCTGAAAATGCACCCGATAATAATTATTCTCAGCCATACGGCAACGGCTATCAGCAGCCTCAGAATAATTATCAGCAGCCACAGGGCAATTATCAGCCCTATGGCAATAATCAGGGCTTCAACGATCAGCAGGGAAATATCCCAAGCTACAGTCAGCCTATGAACGATCAGGGCTATAACGGCGGATATGCCCGTCAGGATATCAATCAGCAGGGCAGTGCGCCTTCATACAGCAATATCCCCAATAATCAGCAGTATGCAGGCTATAACGCAGGCTACAATGCAGGCTATAATCCTTATCAGGATCCTTATGCAGGATATGGTCCCAAGCCCTCGCAGGGTCTTGCGGTAGGCTCGCTGGTATGCGGAATAACAGGAATTTTATTCAGCTTTTTCGGCTTTGCCTTCTTCCCCCTGTTCCTTCTTCCCATTGTGGGACTTATTCTGGGAATAGTTCATAAATGCAAGCATATCCCCGTAGGAAAGGGTATGTCCACCGCAGGCATAATCCTTTCGGCAATAGGCTGTGTGCTGCCTGTAATATTCATCATACTTATCATAATGAATATGAATGTACTTCTTGATTTCATCAAGGAAACAGACCCTGCCTCCTATCAGGAATTCTATGATACTTATGCAGAACAGTTCCCCGGCTGGTTCTCCTCCGCATTTGCTATGGTAAAATCACTCTTTATTAAATAATCATTCAGGGCAATACTTTTATTATAACGGTATTGCCCTTTATCTACATTCCAAGGTGACAATATGGACTTTACATTTTCCGATTCACATATTCTTGGGTTTGCTATAAGAGCGATATTTGATATAGCTATCCCTTTTATTATGATATTCATCGCATACAAAAAATTCGATGGACGGCTTTATCCTTTTCTTATAGGCATTGTCTCCATGAATCTTCTTGTACTTCCCCGTATATTCTTAAGAAATATTTTTGCTCCCGACCCTGACAACAAGGTCATTGATTTTCTGATATTTATTTTTATCGGTGCCGCCTGTGAAGAGATAAGCCGCTTTCTTATGATGAAGTACATGATGAAAAATCACGATACTATCATGGACGCTGTATGCTATGGTATCGGTCATTGGGGCATGGAGCTGATCCCTCAGTCCTATTATTCCATAGATGCCATAAATACCTGCAATGAGATCAACAGAACAGGCTATGAGGGAATGATCTCAGGCTTATCTGTGGAGGAAACCGCTGTTTTCGCTGAAAAGCTTGAGATGTATATGTCATTGACCCTGCCCGATAATCTTATCATTATGATTATCTGCATTTTTTCAATGGCAATGCAGATATCATGGTCGGTGCTTGCTTTCATAGCAATTTACCGTCCTGACCGCAGGATATATCTGTTGGGAGCGCTTATTACACATATACTTATGAATATATATGTATCAGGCTTTGTTTTTGAGCTTACGGCAGCAGCGGCGATCTGCTTTTTTACCTATCTTGCCGCAAAGGAAAGCGACCTGCCTGTAAAGCAGAATTATTACATCTGACATTTCCCACCAAATATATGAACATACTATTGACAAAACAGAGAGGGGGATGATATACTAAGAATATGATGAATAAATAGCATTTATTTTCAGTAAAAAGCGGAATGATGAAGCCACATTATGTGAATGGATATACCTTTGCAAACAGAATAAATTGCATTGTTTTTTAGGAGAGGAAGCATGAAAAATATTTTTATTGGCATCGTTAGTTTATTATTTTCTGCAGCAGTGTATTGGTTAAGCAAAACAGTACTACTTGCTGTATTAGCGACCTTTTTGATCATGAATTTATACACTGTATCTACGAAAAGAAATTCTATGTCATATCAAGAATTAGCTATCACAATTTTGAGGGTATCACATTATTCAATTACCGGTTGTTTAGCTGTTATTATCTTAATTAATTACGTGTTTGAAATTAATACTTTTTTGTTTATACCACTAATGATTACTATTTTTATTATGAATTTTCTAATGATCGTAAACACCAAATTATTTATGAAATATTCAACTGAGATTACTGATATAAATTACAAGAATGAAGCAATGAAGTTATTGGGAGTTTATTTTCTATTCTTGATATTAAAAGTATTGTCAAGTGACTTTCTAAGTGATGTTTTACATAGAAATCTGAGCTTTGAAAACACACGTATAATAGAAATCTTTTTAAACCTTGTACTAAGCATTGCATTTAGTCAAGTAATATATATTATATTCAAAAAAAAGATCAATAAAACCTTGTATTATAGTCTGGTTATTCCGCATAGTTTTATTCCATATATGTATTATTGGTATTTGTCCTTTTTAGCTTTACTTAATCTATCCAAAGTTTAGATTTGTTTTTTAGTACTAATATACAACATTTGCATTAGAATTATATTCTTGTTTAATCTTTTTATTAAATTTAATATATCTAACTACATCTGTAAATACAACATCTTAAATGGTTATCTGTTGAATAAAATAAGCTTTTATTTTATTTTTGATATTCTCATATGTGGTATTATTGTATTAATGTATAAATTAATTAATCGTTTTATTTTTATAAATAAAACACCATATATAAGAATACTTATTCTGATAATTTTTATTCCTTCGGTTTTTTCATTCCTGTATCTTTCGTATATTTGTTTGTAAAGATTCATTCCTCTTAAAACGTTTTATGCAGGAGTTGAGGAAAACAAAGCCGCAGGCTTTAATCAGCGTTTCCTTACATCTGACATTTTTATAAAATATATGAACATACTATTGACAAAACGGGGGGGGTATGATATACTATATATTATATAATAAAAAACAGGAGGACGAACAATGACCCGTTATGACCTTTCACAGATCGATTTTTTATCAATAAAGCCTGTGGCAATTTCCAAGCCGCTTAAGGAGATAACACGTCTTTACAGAGCGTGCCGTTTTGAAGAAGCGGACAAGCTTCTTGAAAAAAATGACACGCTCCCCCGTCAGACAGCGGATATAAAGGCACAGCTGGCTTTTTTCAGCTGTGATTTTGACAAGACAGTTCAGTATATCCTTGAATATTATCCGTATCTTAACGAGTGGTATGCCATGAATAAAAAAAGCGATACCGAAAAAATGCTTGCCTTTTCGCTGGCAAAATCCTCAGAGGATATCAAAAACGAAGCAATTTCCATACTTGATGAAATGTACGGTTATTTTTCGGAGGAACAGCTTTCCGATGTGAGATACAGCCATTTTAAAGCTATCCCGCGAATAATCGATATCGCAAAGGGTAATTACAGCAAATATGCAAAGGGATATACTCCCCCCGAAAGTCCGAAGGAATATAAGGAAATATTCGATAAATACGCCGAGTTTCACAAAAGTCAGCTGAAGGCACTGAAATGCGCTCCCGAGGACGACCCGAAAACAGCGGGAGATCTTATCTATCTTATAGAAAAAAGCGGTAAGTCTGAGGATATTACAGAGCTTTATGAGGCTGACTGCAAAAGCACAAAGCTCCATTATAATGCTCATCTTACGGCGATCAGGGTATATTTATATCTGAATGATCCCGAAAGAGCGGAAGAAGCAGCTGTTGATTATGTAAAATACGGCTGGCTGCCTATAACGGAAACCGATATTATGCCCGTTTCCCTTTTTGATGATTACTGCATGACGCCTATGCTTACAAATGAGCTTTTAAGCACCCTTAAAAATATCCCCCATGGCGTTGACGAGGCTATGAAGCAGGACAGTGACAAGCTGAAATTCGGCGGCAGCTTTGATGATATGTTTGAGGACGCTGTAAAAAAAGGTGCGGAGCTTGTAAAAATAGCACAGCTCAGTGTTCCTTCGGGAAAAATCACCGCTGCCGATCCTCTTATGTATATGGGAAAGGACACTCTCCCCTATTCCGTAAAGCTCCCCAAGGGCGAATACGAGGTAAAGGCGCTGATAAGCGGAAAGAGAATATCCGCTGTTATGATAAGCTTTACCGAAAGCAAGGCTGTGAAATACATAAATGCTCTTGTGGGTGATGAAGCACAGGCTGAGATAGATGAGCTTGAAGAGGGCGAATTTTTCGGATTTCCCGTTGACAGCGGACTTGCGGCAATCTGTGACGACAAGGTAAAGCGTGAATTTATCAAATTCACGGAGAAATGGGAGAAAAAGCACAAAAACGAGAATATCTATGACGGCTTTTTCAAGGAGCTTTTTATCCGCAGTGCAAAGGAAAATCCCATATACAGCGAGGAATGGGGAAGCTTTCTTGATTTCGTTATCCCCGATACAGAGTATCATATTCCGATGATATCCTGTCAGGACGGCTATCCGCCTGTATTCTTCGGCTTTGACAATAAAAACAAGCCCTGCAGCATGGTTATTTTGTTCTGATATAAAAAGACTTTTAACTTTGAAAGGAGACATATATGTTAGCAACAGATCAATTCGGAAATAAATTATTAAAGTTTATTAAAATCAGTGAAGATGAGGCAGCACTGCAATTTTCGCCTATAACAGTCTGTTTACTTATTGTAAAGATAGGCAATGATTATCTTATGGGATTCAATCATTGGCGAAAAGCGTGGGAAATATTCGGCGGATGCCCCGAGGAAAATGAAACCATGCGTGAGGCAATGATACGAGAGGCTAAGGAGGAGCTGGGCATTGATTGTATCCCTGAGTGGTTAGGTCTCGCTCACTTTGAAATGCAGCCTGATTATTTCAGCAATGCAGTACGTGAGGAATATGGTGCAATATTCGGGATATCATTAGCCGAAGACTGTCTGGAGCAAATTGAAAAATTACGGATAGACAAGGAAGAAATCGAAAAAATCGCTTTGTTAAAAAAGATTTCTTCAAATGAAGAAATAAGAACACTTGACAGAAAATTGACTGAATTTTATTAAGCTTATTACAGATACAATTATCCGTTCAAAAAGAGAATTTATTATGTAAGGTAATTCGTGACTGCGAAAATTGTACAAATTATATAGGGCAAATTATATATATTTTCAACATGTATTGTATATTACGTATAATTTTCACAAAGTTTTTTATTAATATTTTACACAACAAAAGGTAAAGTAACGTTTACTTTAAATTTATTGATAATTGCGCAACTTTAAGGTATAGTTATTATTGGTGTCTGTTTATGTAAATACCGGGCACAAAACATACTTTAAAAGGAGAATGACAATGAAACTCAAAAAAATCGTATCAATTTTATCTGCGGCAATTATGACAATATGCTGTGCCACAACCGTTTACGCTGAAACTATTTCACTCGATTTCGATTGTTCCGAAATTCCTGTGCTTGAGCCATGGGTGAATTTTTCTTTCACGCTTGACCATTACGATATGACAAAGCTCAATGATGACGCTGAAGTAATCGTTGAATACAGTCACGAATTCATAGCGGGTGAAAATGATGTTCCCGATATGGAAGAAAGCTACAAAAGCGAATGTCCGATAGAGCTTATCGTGCAGAGCTGGTCTAACCCTGATACTCCTATGGTAAATGCTACAGGCGGTGTATGGGCAAAGGTTTTACCATACGAATGGGGCAGCGGTGTTGCAAAGTTCAGCAAGGCTGATATAATTGCTGCATACGGTACAGATGATTTTTCAGGTGTTGACGCACTCAATATCGGAGCAACAGGTCACGCACTGCTTACAGTAACAAGCTTCACTGTAAATGGCTGTCAGGACGATATCTACATCACGATGACAGACGCTGAACGTGCGGAAGCCTACAAGAATGCGCTCATAATCGTTCTTGCATCTGCGCTTGTGATAATTGTAACTATCATTGTTGTATTTATGATCATACTTAAAAGAAAGACAAACTATGCATACGATGCTGCAACAGGAAAATACATTAAAACCAAGTAACAGACAAGAGGCTGTAAAAAAACAGCCCACCCAATCCCAAGCTCTCCGTTTTCAGGGGTCTTGGGATTTTTTTATGAAATACAGAAAAAAAGACTGCTGTCTCTACCTTTTCGGTGTGATTGCAGTCTTTTTCCTATTTTTTATAACTCTACATATTATAAAGCATAGCTTTCTGTTTTATATAATACAGATTTTTTTATTAAACCCCTTGACAAACTCGGTCTATTGTGATAGACTAAATACAAACGATCAAGTCTATGCGCATAGACCTATAAAGGAGAATGATAAAAATGAGTATATCCGACAGTGAACAGAAGCTTATGGAGCTTATCTGGGAAAATGAACCTATGAAATCGGGAGCACTTGTAATATTGGCTGCTGAAAAATTAGGCTGGAAAAAATCCACCGTTTACACTGTAGTGAAAAAGCTGTCTGTTAAGGGGATAATCAAAAATGAAAATGCGGTCATATCCTCACTTCGTGACCGTGAGGACGTTATCGGCGAAAAATCCGAGCGTATTATCAGCAAAAGCTACGGCTCTCTCCCTATGTTTCTTACCGCATTTTTAAGCCGTGAAAAGCTGACAAAAGCAGAAGCGGAGGAGCTGAAAAGACTTATAGACGAGTATACGGAGGACTGAACTATGAGCCAAACCTTTGATTATATGCTGGAAATGAGCCTTACAGGAACAGTAATAATAGCCGCTGTTATAGTTATCCGTTTTTTTATAAAGAAGCTCCCTCGGCGTTTTTCATATTATTTATGGATAATTCCTGCAATAAGACTGCTTTTACCTGTTGACATACCCTCAGCAGCAAGTATTTTTAATATAGCGGATATACCGACAGATATTCCCGTACAGACAATACAGACAGAATATGCTCCCATAACAAATGTAAATGATACAGAATATATTATTCAGAATAACAGTAACAATACATCTCCCGAAAAACAGCCTTATAATATAACAGAGATATTACCTTTCCTGTGGCTTGCAGGTGTTGCTGTAATGACGGTATATACCCTTTCAGCATATATACGCACCGCACGATTTTTAAAGGATTCGGAACATTCCACCGAAAATATTTATATATGCAGAAAAATAAACACGCCTTTTGTTTTCGGTATATCAAAGTCTCGGATATATCTTCCCGAAGGTATTTCTCATGAAGATACTGTACATATTCTTGCTCATGAAAGAGTACATATCCTGAGACATGACAGTCTTGTAAAGTTACTCGGCACTGTTGTTATCACGGTACATTGGTTTAATCCTGCGGTATGGCTCGCCTTTAAGCTTATGACAGAGGATATGGAGATATCCTGCGATGAACAGGCTCTTAAGGAATACACCGTCCTTGAACGCAAAGCCTATGCAAACGCACTGTTAAGCATAGCGGCAAAGCAGAACAATATAGCAATAGGCAGTATGCTTTCATTCGGTGAAAGCGGATCAAAAACCCGTATCAAAAAGGCTCTTGCTATGAAAAAACCGAAGGCTGTTTTCGGTTTTATCGGAGCAGCTGTTACAGTAACGGCTGCAGTATGTATGCTTACAAGTGCAGACAAACTTGTTGATACCGATGTGATATCTGCTGATATACATCTTCATAACACATACACCGATACATTTACAGTCAATACAGACGAAAAGGCTCTTGTAAAGACAATAAATTCTCTCAGCCTTGAAAAAGCGAGCATAGACGAAGCACCCTCACCTGAGGACAGTTATATATTCACCATTGAGCTTTATTACAGCAATGACCCTGTTGAATATGTATCCTTAAACTTTTTCTATTCCCTTAACAATGTTGAATACGACAAGGATATTATGAACCTTATCTGTGTTGAGCGTGTAAAGCAAAATAAGAACAGCGGACCAAACACGGAAAAAGCCGAATATTACCATGCAGATGCAAAAAGCATGGAAAAGCTTTATGATACTGTAATTCCACTGTTTGAAAGCCTTGACCCCACAATAAATTACGATACACCCGAAACCTCATATTACGGTACAGCAGAGAACGTGCTTAATGCAAACAATATTAACAGTGAATTAGGCAGCTTTGTAATCAGCACTGCAGAAAATGGTTTTGAGGCACATTCTCCGCTGACGGATATTTATGTATATTTCTCCGATGAAAATACATCTTTTCTGACGCTCCGCAGAAAAACAGCCGATGATAAAACCGAGGAGCTTATAATACCGGGCAGCTTTGATCCCTATTATACAGCTATCAGGCTTCTCGATATAACTCATGACGGTATTGACGATCTGTTTTTCATAAAACACATAAGAGGAACAGGAGTAGTTGACAATATTGCGGCAGCCGTTGACGGTTCATCAATGACAGAAATATCAATAGACCGCTATGCCGCTGAAAAAATGCTTTCCGACATTTCACTTTCCTTGCTTGAAAATGAAAACTTCAAGGAACCTGCTCCTTATATCAGTCCGATACCCTATAATCAGGACGAAAAGCTTATATATCCCTATTATCCCGATAAAAGCGTATGCCGCCGCACAGGTATGGAATATACCATAGAAACAGACGGTATACTTACAGCTGAAGCAACCTTTCATTTTGTCGGAAACGAAAACTTTTTTTCAAAGCTGCACAAAGCATATTTTACCTTTGAATATACAAACAGCTCATTTATTCCCGTCACTATGGAATATGTTTTGGAGGACGGCAGCGGTACAGATATATCCGAACAGTATATTTATTAAAAACCGTCAAACTCACCCCGTCTCATAAAAAACAAGGCTCTGCACAAATCTGCAAAGCCTTGTTTTTTATATATGTTCACTCTGTATCAATTATAAGAGTATCATCAAAAAGACAATGAAACTTAGGGGGAATGACCTTGTTCTTATGTACCTTTCCGAAATACCATTGGTCAAAGGTCACATCACGGCTCAGGGTATCAAAATAAGCATGTATCTCGCTTATCTGATGAGTTTCAAAGTTAAGAAACTGCTTTATCGCTCCCGGCGGCTCATGTGTTATTATATAATCAACAGTCATATCCGCATTTTTCAGATTATCAAGACCCCTTGCCATTTCCTCACCCGTAGGAAGCTCGTCCTCCCAGTAGCAATGGGAATCACGGCGCATTTCAGCCTCGGCAGACTGTCCCCCTCCGAACATGAAAAAGCGCTTTCCCTGAAAATTGAAGATATATCCTCTTGAAAGATGATATAAATTGCCGATGATATGCCGTGCCTTTCCTCCGCAGAAATCCTCCTCGGGATATCTGCCCAGAAGCTCGTAATTCTCATGACAGCCGTCTGCGAAAACAGTCATGAACTTCTGTGAGCCTATCTTTTTAAGCAGCGCTCTTTCGGCGGAGCTGTCCTCCCAGATAAAGCCGAAATCACCGCATATAATAAGCACATCGCCCTTTTTAAGCATACGTACACCCTTGCTTTTAAAGCGGCTGAAATCTCCGTGAGTATCTCCCGTAATGCATATCATGACAACTGACCTCCGATAATAATAGGATATACACATTATAGCATATTTAATAATAAAAGTAAAGCAAAAAACGGCATACCGAGTCCATGACCCGATATGCCGTCCCGAAAACCGATCATACCTTCCGCTGTAGCTGAAAGAATATTATCTGCAATATGCCTTTATTGTCTCACTCATAAAATCGGCTGTACCTTCGCCGTGACTGTCAATATTAGCCTTAAAACGCTCATCGGCTGTATACATAGCGCCAAGCCCCGAAAGAATCTCCTTTGTGCAGGTGTAGAAATTATCTGTGATATAGTCCTGCCACTTTTTAGCAAGTGCCTGCGCCTCCTCGCTTTCGGGGGAATATCCTTTTGAGACACATTCCGCAAATTCAGCTATAAGCGAATCCATACCGCTCATAACATCATTCCATTTTTCCTTGGAATAATCCCCTGTTTTTTCGGAATAATCCTTATAAGCGTCGGTTTTTCCCCACTTTTCCTTAGCTTCCCTTGCATAAAGCTCACGCTGTGCTTCAAATTCGCTGTTATCAAATACCTTCATAGTTATTTTTTCTCCTTTCATTGCACCGTCAAGAGCTTTGATAAGCCTGTCAAGACGCTGTTTTTTCAGTGTCAGCAGATGCTTCTGCTCCTTAAGTGCGGCTTGCTTGTCATAATCGGGAGAGGACAATATCTCATCAATTTCCTTTAAAGAAAAATCCAGCTCACGATAGAATAAAATCTCCTGCATTCGCTCCAGACAGCGCTCATCATAAAAGCGGTAGCCGTTCTGTTCGTCAACAGTTGACGGCTTAAGCAGTCCTATTTTATCATAATAGTGCAGCGTGCGCACGCTTACACCTGTCAGCTTTGCAAATTCTTTGATATGCATTTTATCGCCTCCCTTGATAATGATTATATACTATAACGCCACGTCACAGTCAATGTACATTTTATTAAAATATATCATGTATTTTTTGTTTGAAAATTCTCTTATTAAATTTCATATTCATTTATTCCTTATGATTTTCATTGATTTTAGCTATAAGCGTACTTTCAAAATCAACAAACGGCATTATACATTGTTCGGTTGAAATATCCACTTCATTATCATCTGTAAAATCAGCTGATTCTTCGCTTTCAATCAAATATTCGCCTTCAAGCAATTCTGTATTGGTTTCAGTTGTGACAGAAACCGTGCTGTTTGAATAAGAGGCAAAAATATTGTTTGCCTGACATTCATCACCATATATATTTATAATATCTGCGGGACTGCTTAAGTAGTAATCTGCATATTTATCTAATTCAAGATAATCATCAAGCTCTTCTGTATCCGAAATAAATAAAACACATCTCTCACCTACGGTAATTTCAGGAAAGCTTTCATCAAAAGAATATGATGAATTGGGTATTGCAA
>JAFUOZ010000055.1 GCA_017481565.1 Oscillospiraceae bacterium
ACAGGTTCCACAACAATCCTCACAGCTGTTGTTAAGGGTACAGATGTAACTAAGGAAGGCATCAACGCTGCTATGAAGGCTGCTGCTTCCGAGTCCTTCGGTTACAACACAGACGAGATCGTTTCTTCTGACGTTATCGGCATGAAGTACGGCTCACTCTTCGATGCAACTCAGACAATGGTTTGCAAGATCGCTGATGATCTTTACGAGGTTCAGGTTGTTTCATGGTACGACAACGAGAACTCTTATACATCTCAGATGGTAAGAACAATCAAGTACTTTGCAGAGCTCAACTAATTGAATTTTTGCGAATAGCTTAAAAGCTTCCGCCGCTTCATTTTTATGAGGCGGCGGATTTTTTCAATTCGCAATTATTAATGCGCAATTATTAATTCGCAATTCGCAATGCGCAATGCGCAATTAATAAGCTGCTGTCAACTGTTCAAAAGATTGGACTATGTTTTACGACAGCTTTTATAGGGTATATATGATAGAATATAATTGCAAATTATGAATCGGGCATTGCGAATTAGGCATTGCGAATTAGGCGTTGCGAATTGGGCATTGCGAATTGGGCATTGCGAATTAGGCATTGCGCATTGCGAATTGCGCATTAGGCATTGCGAATTGAACAGGACATTTGGTGTCCGAATGCAGTAAATACGTTATTTCTCGCTTTGCGTCCTGTTATATTCACGGATAATATAATACAATACAGATAAAGGAGGTATTGAGTATGGATCAGCAGAAAACAGGTGCATTTCTTAAAGCACTTCGTAAGGAAAAGGGCATAACTCAGGAAAAGCTTGCAGAGGTATTCGGTGTTTCAAGCCGTACCGTTTCAAGATGGGAAACGGGTGTCAATATGCCCGATCTGAGTATGCTGGCAGAGATCGCAGATTATTATGATGTTGATATCCGTGAAATAATCGACGGAGAAAGGAAAAGTGAGAATATGGATAAAGAGATCAGGGAAACGATCATTAAGGCGGCAGAATATACCGATAACGAAAAAGCCGAGCTGCTTAAGAAGATAAGATATGAAAGTCTTTCGGGAACGATAGCGCTTGCGGTATATCTTATACTGAAGCTTACAGACCGTCCGCAGATGTTTATTCTTGACAGCCTTGAAAGCGCCGCACTTATCATAGTTGCGCTTACACCGATTATGATAACCCTTTATACATCAGGAATACTGACAAAAATGAAAGCTCCCAAGCCAAAGCATAAAGGGCTTGCAATAGCAGGTATCATTATTTCGTCGGTTTTAGTCGGTCTGACTGTATCGGCAATATCGCTTCTGGTCATCAAATAAAATAAGCCTTTCCGTTATCCCTTGCAGATATCGGAAAGGCTTATGCTATTTTTCGTTGTTTATAAGGAAACGCTGATTAAAGCCATAGGCATCGCTTCCGACCCTCGAAAATCCGTCACTGAGAGGGGCGTGAAGCGATTTAATCAGCGGTTCCTTAAGTCTGATTATGACGTTTGCCTTGTGGATAAAAATATGTCGTTTGCTTATGCAGCACCTTACAGCAAGCCTTCACGGTCAGCTTTTTTCTTTTCGGAAGCGATCTTCATTATTTCAACATATATCCCTGCAACCACCTGATAAAGCTCGGGAGGGATACCCTGACCCACATCGAGCATGGAAAGCAGTGCGGCGGTGCTGTCATCACGGTAAATGGGAACACCGCTGTCATCGGCGATGGCGATGATGTTTTCGGCAGCCTTGCCGTGTCCCGATGCAACTATTACGGGACTGTAATCCTTATCGGGATTGTATTTAAGAGCAACAGCGGTATTTCCGCTTCTTGGTTTTCTGTCAGGCTTTGGCATTGAGATTTCCTCTCCTTTCATTAAGCTGAGGGAATATACTGTTCAGATTTCTTTTCTGATATAAAGGCTCAACTATGGTAGTACCTACAGTATAGCCGGAATTTGCGGCTATTCTCGGTACAGCTGCCTTAAGAGGAGCAAAGGTACGCTCCATTCCCTCGGGAGTCAGCAGCATAACACTGAGATTTGTATCCTTTGCATACATTTCCAACTCAAAATATCCTATATCCTCCATATCGAAGCACATGAAAAGATGTGATGTTTCTCCGCCGCCCTCGGCAATGTCCTTTTCGGTGCGGTCCCATGATTTATCTGCATTACGGTCTATCCACATTTCCGCAAAGGCTCTCATTCCGAAAGCGTCCAGAGGTGCAAAGATATGTATCAGAGGGCTGAACACACCGGGAGAGGTAAGCATACTCTGTACCATATCGGAGCGGTTTGCTGATATCATGGACTGCAATGTTTTATCGTTGAGATTTTTTACAAGGAAGTCAGCAAGCATATCCATAGATGTAGGCGGCTTGTAGTTTACACCCTGCTTTTCCGCAAGCACCTCAAGAGATGAGTTCAGTGACTGTGCAAGAGGGAATTTCTTATCCATATCCTCAATGGAATCGATAATATCGGCAAGCCTGTCAACAAGTGCCTGCAGGTCGCCCGATTCTTCAAAATCACCGATTATAGCGTCGAGAGCGTCTGCCATTGCAGGCGTATTCGGTGTCATGGAGGCAAGAGCAAGCTTTACTGATTCGGTTCCCTTGTTTGGATCAAGTCCGCTGAGAGTATTTTTCAGACGTTCAGCGTCCAGACGCTCGGACATATTCTTTATACCGAGAGTCAGAAGATTTTTCATGCTTTCAAGATGATTCTGCCTGTCAAGCTCGGCACTGCTCATAAGAGAGGCGTTCTTGACCTCCTGCGGCATATCCGAGGAAAGTATATGCTTGTCGAAAAGCTTTGCGAGAGCCTCGCGTATCGAATTGATATCCGCACCTGCCGCACCTGTTTTTCCTGCAAGCATCTGAAGCTCGCCGGGTGTGAAATTCATGTTCTCGAAAATGTTTAGAATAGCCGAGAAGCTTTCCTTTAAAGCAGCGGGATTATCACTGTAGCGTGACATATTGTGAATAATAAGCGGAAGCAGGTTCTGACTGTTGTTGTCAAGCAAAAGACTTTCGTTTGTATAGTTTACCAGCTGAACGAGAGTGCTTTTGATGGCAAGGAAATTTCTTGCGGCATCGGGACCCTTTAAAGCCTCGGAAGCCTTCATAAGCTCATCTGCAACAGCCTTGCTGGGAGCAAGCTTTTCCGACAGAAATTTGAAGTTTGCGGAAAGAGAATCAAGTATCTCGCCCTTTGCGGCATTGTTTGCGCTTGCCTTTGCAAAATCGGTTATTGCCGCTTTAAGATCCTCGGAAGAGCTTCCTCCGAGAGTTTTCAGCATGGAGCGGAGTGCGTCCCACATTTTGCCGCCGTAAATGGTAGCCCCCTCCTGCTGATTTACAAGGTCCTGCATAAGCTTTTCGGGGCTGAGTATGACCTCCTCGGCAAATTCAGTCAGCTTGTTGAGGGTATCCTCATTTCCGCTTTCACGGAGAGCAGCAAGGGTAGCTTTTCCCAGAAGCTCCTTTGCCATATCAATAGCCGAGGAAACACCGCCTGCTCCTCCTGCGCTTGAAGGCATATTGAGAAGGGTATCCTTCAGATTCTGTTCGTTGTAGTCCTCGGTGCGATCGTTTGTTTTTACGATCTGGGTCTGATCTCCCAGGTTGAACACCTGATCGGGATTCTGCAGCTGCTGTGTCTGACGATTGGGCAGCTGATAATCTTTTGGTGCTATCGGTGTAGTGATCTGCAGAATGTTTGCCATGTATGATCATTCCTTTCAGAAATAAGTGGTTGATATTCAGGAGACTGCTGTTTTTGACAATGACAATTACAAAAAAATCAGAGAAAAACATCAAAAAAACGTCTTGGGTCGCTGTTGAGAATGTAAAGCTTTGGTTAATAAAAGGAGGATAAAATATTGACGCAAAACGCTTTTTGTTGAAAATCGTTGAAAAAAATGCGGATAGTCAAAATTTTTGTGTAAAATTACCGAAAAACTCGGATAAATTTCTTTATCTTTATTCTTATTATATTACATTTTTGACTTGTAGTAAAGAGTTTTTTGTAGTATAATATAAATAATAATAGTATCTTAGTGTGTTTTAACATAAACAGTGCGCTGTTTTTGTATAAAATTTTACGGCAAAGGGTTACTACTATTCGTTAATACAATCGGTTTCGTGTTTCTGTGCGGTCTGTCAATAAAAATTATCCGCATGGGACATAATTCACGGAACAAGAAAGGAATGGCATAATATGGCAAAATTTGAAGCAGGCATGGAAAGCATGGTCGATATGTATATATTCGAGACCACATCACTTCTTGAACAGCTGGATCAGATACTGATGAAAACGGAGAACGCGAGCAGCTTCGGCGAAGAGGAGATAAACGAGATTTTCCGTATAATGCACACCATTAAAGGCTCTTCCGCTATGATGGGTCTGGAAAATATGTCGCATCTTGCCCATAAGATCGAGGACATGTTCTTTATTATCCGTGAAGATAATCCTGTTATCAATTCCAAGAATGTTCTTTTTGATTTAGTATTTACAGCTTCCGATCTTCTCAAGGCTGAGATCGATCTTCTTCAGGAGGAGGAATATTCCGCTACTGATTTTGACGGTCACATGGCAAAGATCGAGGCTTATGCAAATGCGCTCAAGAGCGGATCGGACGCAAATGTAGCCGATACATCGGCACCTGCTGCGGCTGCACCTGCGGCTAAGGCTGCTCCCGCTGCGGATACTTCCGAAATGATAAAGGTTATGTCAAACGGCGGAGAAAGCATGACTACTGTACGTATCCATTTTGAAGATGACTGCAAGATGGAGAATCTTCGTGCGCTTCTGGTAGTTAATAATATAAGAAACGAGTGCGCAGCGCTTAATTTTGAGCCTGCGGATATAGAGGAAAATGCGGATACATCAAAGTATATCATTGATAACGGCTTTGACGTAAGCTTCCGTCCCGTTGTGGACGCTGAGGTTTCCGATGTGCTGGAGATCATCGCAAATTCCGCAAATGTAAAGTCATATGAGGTGATCAGCGAGGGCGGTGCAACCGTTAAGGAGGTTCCCGCATATACGCTCACTACCATTAAGGTGACCTTTGAAGAAGACTGCAAGATGGAAAATCTCCGTGCGCTTCTGGTTGTCAATAATATCAGAGAGGAATGTGACGAGATCGCATTCAGTCCCGAGGATATCGAAGAAAACGCCGAGACCTCAAAGGATATTATCGAAAACGGCTTTACAGTACATTTCAGATCTTCCTATGGCGATGAAGCTATCATCGACGCTGTAAGAAAAACTCCAAACGTAAAGAATGTTGAGATCATAAAGACAGGCGCAGACGCTCCCGTAGCTGCAAAGGCTGATGTGAAGCTTGAAAAGGCTGCCGAAAAGTCTGCTGAGGCTGCTTCCGAAACAGCAGCAGTGGCTGCCAAGGTGGCAGAGGCTAAGAAGGCGGCTGAGCCTAAGGCTCCCGTTGCTGCAACAGGCGGTGCAAAGCAGTCCCTTATCTCCGTAAACCTCAATAAGCTGGATCAGCTTGTGGATATGGTGGGAGAGATCGTTATCACAGAGGCTATGGTAACCTCCAATCCCGATCTTAAGGGTCTGAGACTGGATAACTTCCAGAAGGCTGCAAGACAGCTGCGTAAGCTCAATTCCGAGCTGCAGGAGATCGTAATGTCTATCAGAATGGTTCCTCTTTCGGGCGCATTCAATAAGATGACACGTATCGTAAGAGATATGAAGGTCAAGCTGGGCAAGGACGTTGATCTGGTATTCGAGGGCGAGGAGACAGAGGTTGACAAATCCGTTATCGATAACCTGAACGATCCCCTTATGCACATGGTACGTAACTCTATGGACCACGGTATTGAGGAAACACAGGAAGAGCGTATCGCAAAGGGCAAGCCCGGCAAGGGTACTATCACCCTTTCGGCGTATAATTCCTCCAGCGAGGTTATTATCGTTGTAGCTGACGACGGCTCGGGAATCGATCCTGAAAAGGTACTCAACAAGGCAGAAAAGAACGGTCTGCTTACCAAGGCACGTACAGAATATACCGACAAGGAAGTATTCAATATGATAATGCTTCCCGGCTTCTCCACAAACGAGCAGGTTACCGAGTTCTCGGGCAGAGGCGTTGGTATGGACGTTGTTAAAAAGAATATCGAAAAGATCGGCGGCTCTGTTTCCGTTGACTCCAAGTGGGGCGAGGGAACACAGTTCATCATCAAGATCCCGCTGTCACTGTCTATCGTAGACGGTATGGAGGTTTCTGTTGGTCAGTCTATCTTTACGATCCCGATAAATTCGATCAAGGAATCCTTCAAGCTCAAGCCGCATCAGCTTCTTAAGGATACCGACGGCAGAGAGATGATCATGATCAGAGGCGAGTGCTATCCTCTTATCAGACTTTACGATGTATATGATCTTACTCCTGCAACAACAGATCTTTTTGAAGGCATTATTATTTTAGTAGAGTCCGAGGGCAAGTGGGCATGTATCCTTGCTGATGAGCTTATCGGCGAACAGCAGGTAGTAGTAAAGCCCTTCTCACCCATGCTCAACAACTTCAATGTCAAGCAGAACGGTATGGCAGGCTGCTCTATCCTGGGCGACGGCTCTATCACAATAATTCTTGACGTAGGCAATATCATTGCTGATTTCTGATCCTGCGCGGGATAATGCTTTAATGAAAGGAATGACTATAATGAGCGAAGAATATACAAAGAACTTTATGAACGAAGGCGGAGAGGTTCTTCTCTTTAATATTGATGAAACTCTTTACGGCATCGAGATCAAATATATCAACGAGATCATCAGCATTGAGCAGATAACTGTTGTTCCCAAGGTACCTGAGTACATAAAGGGTGTTATCAACCTGAGAGGTAAGGTAGTCCCTATTATCAGTGTGCGCCGCCGCTTCGGCAAGGAGGAGATCCCCTATGACGAGCGTACCTGTATCATCGTTCTTGAATTTGACGACGGCAATCAGGTAGGTATTATCGTTGACAGGGTAAGAGAGGTTACAAATGTAAAGCCTGACGAGATCTGCGAAACTCCCGACTGCAAGAACGTAAACGCCAACAGATATATCAAGAATATCATTGAATCCGGCGGAGAGATCAAGCAGCTTCTTAACTGCGAAAAGCTTATTTCCGACCTTTGATAATTTGATAGGATAATATCATCACAGGCTGTTTGTTCAGCCTGTGATGTGTATTAAAAAATATTCGTACTACAGTTATAATATCTGAAGTTATTAATATAATTACCATAAGGAGAGCACTATGCTTACTCTCACAGATAGTGATTTTTTACGTTTAGTGGATTATATGAAATCCAATTACGGTATAAATCTGGAAAAGAAGAGGGTTCTTATTGAGGGCAGGCTTGGTTCTATTGTCCGTGCAAACGGATTTGAAAGCTTCAAGGATTATCTGGACTATGCATTTCAGGACCCTACAGGCAAGGAGACTATCACCCTTGTAAATAAGCTTACAACGAACCATACCTTCTTTATGCGTGAACCCGAGCACTTTGAATATATGAAAACCACGGTGCTTCCCCATATCGAAGCAACTGTAAAGGACAGGGACGCACGTATATGGTGCGCCGCTTCCTCCACAGGACAGGAGCCTTATACAATGGCAATGGTCATTGATGAATATTTCGGCGAAAGAAAGAACCTGTGGGACTGTAAGATCCTTGCGACAGATCTTGATACAGATGTTCTGCGAAAGGCAAAGAACGGCATATACACCTCTGAAATGATGAAGGACCTGCCTGTTGAATGGCGGACGAAATATTTTCAGAGAGTGGGCGATGATGAGTATCAGGTCATCGAAAGGATAAGAAATGAGATCGTATATAAGAAATTCAATCTTATGGATCCGATAAAATACAAAAAGCCCTTTGATCTGATAAGCTGCCGCAACGTAATGATATATTTTGAGGCGGATACAAAAAACAAGCTTATTGAGCGTTTTTACGACTGTACCAAGGAGGGCGGTTTCCTCTTTATCGGTCATGCGGAAAATGTTTCAAAGGATACACGATATAAATACATAAAGCCTGCTATTTACAGAAAGCTTCCTAAGTAATGTAAATAAAGAAAAGGCAAATTTTTTAATTCCGGTGTGAGGAGCAATATGGCAGCGAATAAAAAAATTAAAGTTCTTGTGGTTGATGATTCAGTGTTTTTCAGAACTACACTTGAAAGAGAGCTTGCCAAGGCGCCAAATATAACGGTCGTAGGTACAGCCTGCGATCCATACGACGCAAGAGACAAGATTTTATCATTAGAACCCGATGTTCTTACTCTTGACGTGGAAATGCCAAGAATGGACGGAATAAAGTTTCTTACAAGGCTTATCCCTCAATATCCTATACCCGTGGTGGTGGTTTCATCTGCGAATGTAAGCGTTTTTGACGCTGTAAGTGCAGGTGCGGTAGACTTTATGGCAAAGCCATTCCCCGGCGATGATATGACGGATTTTATCCACAGACTTTGTATGAAAATAAACGTAGCAGCAACTGCAACTGTAAAATCGGGCAGTCCTGTTTCAAATAATAACTCATCGGGTCAGCCGGTGAGACATGCAGATATCGCTCCTGCGGCGAGGGGCGGCTTTTCGGCGGCTTCTCCGCTTGTTTCGATGGGAGTATCAAACAGAAAAAATCTTATTGCATTAGGTGCGTCAACAGGCGGAACAGATGCTCTTGAAAGAGTTCTGCTTGATCTGCCGGCAGATTGTCCGCCTATAGTGATAGTACAGCATATGCCCCCTGTTTTCACAAAGATGTACGCCGAGCGCCTTGACCGTAACTGCAAGATGAGAGTCAAGGAGGCTGAGGACGGCGACAGACTTGTAAGAGGATTGTGCCTTGTAGCCGAAGGTGACAAGCATATGCGCTTGAAAAGGGACTCACGGGGATATTTTGTATCCTGTGCCCACGGAGAAAAGGTTTCGGGGCATTGTCCCTCCGTTGATGTGCTTTTTGACAGCGTTGCCGAGGTTGCGGGAAAAGATGCTGTAGCGGCTATTCTTACGGGAATGGGCGCAGACGGAGCAAAGGGCATGAAAAAAATGCGTGACAGAGGTGCTTATACGATCGGACAGAATAAGGAGACCTGCGTTGTTTACGGTATGCCGATGGAAGCCTATGAGCTGGGCGGCGTATGTGAACAGCAGCCTCTTAACCGTATCGGAGATGCTATCCTCCGTCAGTGCCTATAATAACAATTTATAACAGACTATAAAAAGGTGGGGAAGATTATGAACTTCATTGATTCGAGCGCAACAGATGCAAGCTTTATGGAGAATCAGTATTTATCCTTTATTGTAAACGAGCAGGACTATGCGTTTCCTATAAGCGGAGTCAGAGAGATCATCAGTGTGCAGAGTATTATGGCTGTGCCCGAGTTTCCTGCATACGCAAAGGGAATTATCAATGTAAGAGGCGACGTTATACCTGTTATTGATATGAGACTGCGTTTTCATATGAATGAACAGACCTATAATGCCAGAACCTGTATTATCATTGTAAACTGCGGCAGCAGAAATATCGGTTTTATTGTTGATACTGTATCATCTGTAATTGACATTGCACCCGAAAATATTTCTCCTTCCCCAAGAATTTCGGGCGAGGCTGCGGCATATATCACAGGTGTAGGCAAGATCGGTGAAAGAATAATCATGCTTCTTGATACAGATAAGCTGCTTACCGATGAAATGATGGAAGCGGTAGTTTCGGGCATGAATAATGTCTGATGAAAAATTTGTGATTATTGAGTAAAAACAGCTCCGTTTTTAAGACGGGGCTGTTTTGTTTGTTGTCGATTTACGTTCAAGAATAATCGAATTTTTATATATAATTGGTTTAAAACTCTGTGCTATAATGTATTTATATGTAATATTTCAGGAGGTCAATCATGAAAAAATTATAAGCATTATTACAGCAATGACCATTGTTTTTTCCTCAGTGGGTAAACACCGATAATAACAGAAAAAGTGTACCGTGAGTTCATCAGAAACCACGGTACACTTTTATTTTTGCTTTTATCCGATTTTAACAGGGTCTTGTCTGAAAATACAGAAAATAAGACTGCTTATCAGGCAAGAGGCTTCATTGTGGGGAAGAGTAAAACATCTCTTATAGATGCGCTGTCTGTAAGCAGCATAACAAGTCTGTCAAGACCAAAGCCTAAGCCGCCTGTGGGAGGCATACCATATTCCAGAGCAGTGATAAAGTCCTCGTCAACCTCTGCATTTGCGCCTGTTGCTCTCTTTGCTTCAACCTGCTTTACAAAACGCTCTCTCTGGTCAATGGGGTCGTTCAGCTCGGAGAATGCATTACCCATTTCTCTTGCATAGATGAAATATTCAAATCTTTCTGTAAATGCAGGATCGGAAGGCTTTCTCTTTGCAAGAGGTGAATTCTCAACGGGATAATCATAGATAATTGTATGCTGAATAAGATTTTCTTCAACAAATGCCTCAAAGAATGCAATAAGAACATGACCCTTTGTGGCAGTCTTGCCCTCTTCTACCTCAACATTATGAGCCTTTGCACACTCTCTTGCCGCTTCATCGTCTGCCCAGTCGTTATAATCAACGCCTGCGTACTTCTTAACAGCCTCGATCATTGTAAGACGCTCCCAGGGAGAGCACATATCAATTTCAGTGCCCTGATAGCTGATAACGCCCTTTCCGCATATCTTCATGGTAAGCTCCTTATACATTTCTTCGATAAGGTCCATCATGCCGATATAGTCGGTATATGCCTGATACATTTCAATAGATGTAAATTCGGGATTGTGAGAAGTATCCATACCCTCGTTTCTGAAAATACGGCCCACCTCGTAAACCCTGTCAAGACCGCCTACGATAAGTCGCTTTAAATAAAGCTCGGTCTCGATTCTCAGATACATATCCAGATCAAGCGCATTGTGATGCGTCTTGAATGGACGTGCAGCCGCACCGATCTCAAGTGTATGGAGAACGGGTGTATCTACCTCAAGATATCCTCTTGAATCAAGGAAATTACGGATCTCGGAGAGAATACGGCTTCTCTTCATAAATGTATCCTTGACCTCGGGATTGCAGATAAGGTCAACATAACGCTGACGGTAACGCATATCCTGATCCTTAAGACCGTGCCACTTTTCAGGCAGAGGAAGCAGAGACTTTGAAAGCAGAGTAAGCTTTTCTGCATGAACAGTGATCTCGCCTGCTCTTGTTCTGAAAATAAAGCCCTCAACACCTACGATATCGCCGATATCCCATGTTTTGAACTCCTTGAAGGCTTCCTCACCGATATCGTTCATTCTTACATATACCTGCATACGATCGGTATTGTCTCTTACATCAATAAAGTTTGCCTTACCCATATTACGCCATGTCATAATACGGCCTGCGATCTTTACTCTGATTTTTTCATTTTCAAGAGCCGCCTTAAGAGCCTCAGCATCGCCGTTTGTTTCAGCGGTGAGCTTTTCTTCAAGCTCGGTGTACATAGTACGTACAGCCGCATTTTTTGTATCGTAATCAAACTTGGTGATCTCATAAGGGTTCTGACCCTTTTCCTTAAGTGCGTCAAGCTTTTCGATTCTTATCTTCTTAAGGATATTCATATCCTCCGCGGTCTGTTCTGCCTCTGCTTCGGGGGCAGTATTGACCTTAACCTGCTCATCTGACATATTGACAACTTCCTTTATTATAAATTTAAAATTACTTGCTGATCTCAAGTACTTCCATTTTGATAACGCCCATAGGAGCTTCGACCTCTAAAATATCGCCTACCTTCTTCTTAAGAGCGGCAAGACCGATAGGAGAATCCTCGGAGATCTTGTTATTTTCGGGGTCAGCCTCGGTTGAACCTACGATCTGCAGATCAAGGATCTCATCAAATTCAAAATCCTTAAGCCTGATCTTTGAGCCTACGCCGATCTCATCATTTGTAAGGTCTGCATCACTTACGATCTCGGCATTTGCGATTTTATTTTCAAGGTCAGCGATATCTGCTTCAAGGATACCCTGCTCGTCCTTGGCTGCATCATACTCGGCGTTCTCGGAAAGGTCTCCCTGTGAACGTGCTTCCTTAAGCTTTTCAGCTACTTCTTTTCTGCGGACATTTTTAAGATATTCAAGTTTTTCTTCCAGAGCCTGAAAGCCCTCTGCGGACATTCTGATTTTTTTCATTGACATAATAATTCTCCATTCTGCCGTTTTTTCTGATATATACGGCCATTCACGAACAATTCGGGGCGCAGCGGTTACTCTGCACCCATTCTATTATATTATAGCGTATCTGAGAATAATTGTCAAGGGAAAAAGTTAAAATCCGATAAAATCCCGACAGTCATTTTCCGACAGCCGAAAAAAGCTGCTCCGAACCAAAAAGTCGGAACAGCCTGCATGAATTTCAATTATTGCTGTATATTATGCATTGTGTATAGTATCTGTTCTTCTGCGGAAGCCTTTGAAAAGTGAGCCTGTCTTATATGCAAGATTTGCAAGCACCTCAGCAGCACCGCAGAATTTGTCCACAAAGACGATCACCATTGTTTCACGGTATCTTGGGGGAGCAAAGGTCAGGGGGAACATATGCTTTTCGATAATATCCTTTTCAACAGCGGATATGTCAAAATGCTTGTTCACATTGGCAAGGGCGGTTGCCGCATGGGTAAAGCCGTGAAGCTTTTCGCCCTTAGGGGGGATATATGTGTGCCAGTCATACAGGAACAGATCGTGAAGAAGTCCTGCTCTTGCGGCTGCTCTTGTATTTAAGGATAAAAGCTTGCAGATAAGATAATTATGATATGATACATTCAGACAATGCTGAAAACAGGTGGTGCTGCCGTGATGAGTGAATTCCTTCATTCTGCAGACTACCTCATTGTCAAGCAGATCTGCAACAAGTGTATAATATTCGCTTTTTCTGCCTTCCTCGCAGGAAAGATCAAGCTTTGAGCATATAGGTCTCAATATTTTCAGCCGTCCTTTCGTTTTACTGTAAACGGTATCACCGCAATATATTCTCATTATACTGTTATATCGGAAAAATATCAATGTGCATTTTATACAGTTTATATAAGATATATTGTTGAATATTTAACAATCACACTGTGACCCAATCCTTCAAGGTACGTATCACCGAGGTTTAAGGCTGTCTGAGATATCGAATCATAAATGGTTAAAATTTGGTATCATTTATTGTCCTGTGTTGACTATAGTTTCTTTTGTATGCTATAATAAAGCAAAAAATGAAAGCAGGTGCAGCGATGACAGATAATATCAGAACACCCGAAACAGAACAGGAATGGCGCTGGTGTCTTGTGGGAAATATTGTCCCTAAGCATGAACACGGCGAGGAGCATATAATAAAATACGGAAATAAACAGTTTCGTCCCGATGCAAAGGTATATATAAATCCTGTATATGCAGGAATGGGACACGAAAATATAGTTGTTATCGGAACGCCCCGACATACTTCAAAATATATCGAGATCGCTGTTTCAAGACGATATGTATACAATTTCCGTGTTCAGAAGGTGTTTAAGCCTGCCGTGCTCAGAAAGATGAAAAGCTCCGACCTTGAATGGTGGGGCAATACCGAAAAGGATCATCTTGATATATCGGAATTCGCCAAAGCCTTTAACGAAAGCGCAGAGGAATATATATGCAGATAAAGATACGGTGCAGTCAAAGGTCTGCACCGTATCTTTATTTATGTATTATTTTATAAGCTCTATATATTCTTTTTTATAGTTATTCAGCTGAACAAAAACCCTTGCAATACCAAGCAGAACCGCACAGATAACGCCCGCACCGATGTTTTCCGCTCCCGATACTGCCATAAACACTACCGAAAGTATAATCAACGCTATAATATCCGCAATGTATTCAAACAAATGGTTTCTGATATGCTTTCTGAACATGAACTTTCTTTTTTCTTCCGATGTGAATTTACTCATATTATTTTTCCTTTCTGTATCATTCTGTTGATTATTTACTTTCCGTATTCTTCTTAGGTATTGCAACAAGAAGGATTATCATAATAACATTGACAATAGTTGTTGCAAGACCGCCCTCGATTCCGAATGTACCGCCCGAAAGAAGCTCGTTTGTGCCTGTTATCTCAAAGCGGAAAACAGAACCGCCGCATTCGTTGCCGCTTACCGCAAGACCGTAGAAATTGCCCTGAACAAGATTCCATAAGCTGTGGAATGCACATGAGGGGATAAGACTGTCAAAACGTACTGCTATAAGTGAAAATACTATTCCAACCAGTGTAAGATTTACTATGGAAAGCAGATTGATCCCGTTATTCATCAGATGAAGTGCGGCAAATGCCACGGAATTGAGTATCACAGCCGCCCACATAGGCATTTTTGTTGAAAGAGTTGTCATCAGCCAGCCGCGGCAGAGTATCTCCTCCTCCGCTCCCTGAATAAGCCAGCCTATGCACATACATATAATAAAGGGGATATTTCCCTGATAATCTGTTCCGACGTATTTTACTCCGCCTATAAGGACACATGCAAACATAGCCGCCGAAAAAGCCGCAAAGCCTATAAGCGCACCGATAAGATAATTTTTTCCGAAATTCTTTTTTGTAAGTCCCATTGAATATGCGGAGCGTTTTTCCGCATAGAGACAATAAACTATTACAAGTGCGGCAGGGGCAGCCGTTGAAAGCAGGCTTACAAAATTCCCCCATGCATCATAAGCCTCCTGATTTTCCGTTCCGAAAATCAGTGCAAGCACTATACTTCCCGGTATCATAATAACAAGCTGAGCAACAGCTGTTCCGAAAAACATTCCTACAAAAATAAGCATGGTCAGCAGAGGGTGACTGTTAAAGGTCATTTTCTTTGCTTCATCGTAATAGTGATTTCCTTTGAAAATATTTGTCATTGTAGTTGTTCCTTTCTGTTTTGGTATGACATATCATATCGTGACTTATATTATGATATGAGTATATCACACTGCAACATATTTGTCAAGGGGTTTTTGAAAAAATTTTCAGAAAAAAGAAACATCGTCCCGAACTTTGTGAAAAAAATCTCAATTAATCAATCGGCAGACCTGTTAAGGCTGTTTATTTGTGTATTATACCTATTGAAAACGTTTAAAAAATAAGATATAATAAATTTGGGTATAGTGTACCCTTAAAATGTGTAATACAGTATGCAGAAAATGAAAAAGGAGAAGATAATCAATGATGCCAATCATCACAAAGGAAGATTTTGAAGAAAAGCTTCGCGCAAAGCTTCAGAATGAGTTCAACGTAACTCCCATAGACGCTTCCGATAATCAGATCTACAAGGCACTTTCATCGGTTGTAGTAGAGATCCTCAGAGCAAAGAGAAGAAAATTCAGAAATAAGGTACATTCAGAGGGCAAGAAGGAGATCTATTATATCTCAATGGAATTCCTTATGGGCCGTTCACTTAAGACCAGTCTCTTTAACCTCGGTATCAATGAAATGGTTACCGATGTTCTTAAGAAATGGGACGTAAATATCAATCACATCTATGAGTATGAGCCTGATGCAGGTCTCGGCAACGGCGGTCTCGGCAGACTTGCTGCTTGCTACCTTGACGGTGCTGCTACAGACGGTTATCCCGCAATGGGATATTCTATCTGCTATGAGTACGGTATCTTCAAGCAGAAGCTTGAAGAGGGCTGGCAGACAGAATCACCCGATAACTGGCTTCCCGGCGGAGAAACATGGCTTGTTCCCAAGAAGGATAAGACCATTGAGGTCCACTTTGACGGTGAGCTTCGTGAATACTGGGATCAGCAGTATCATCAGATATCCTACGTAAACTACAGCACAGTTCAGGCTGTTCCTTATGATATGTATGTTCCCGGCTATGACGGCGAGGGCGTTTCTGTTCTCCGTCTCTGGCAGGCTAAGGCTCCTTCATTCGATATGGAGAAGTTCAACAAGGGCGATTATGCAAGTGCGATCAGCCAGAATACTGTTGCTCAGGCTATCACAAAGGTACTTTATCCCAATGATAACCACAACGAAGGCAAGTCCCTCCGTCTCCGTCAGCAGTATTTCATGTGCGCCGCTTCTGTAGGTGATATCGTAAACAGACATATGTCCGTATACGGTACACTTGATAACCTTCATGAAAAGGTTGCTATCCACGTAAACGACACACACCCCACACTTGCTATTCCCGAGCTTATGAGAATACTTCTGGACGACTGCGGCTACAGCTGGTCAAAGAGCTGGCACATCGTTACAAATACATTCGCATATACTAACCACACAGTTATGGCAGAGGCACTTGAAAAGTGGGACGTTAATCTTATGAAGAACGTTGTTCCCCGTATCTTCTCCATTATCTGCGAGATCAACCGCCGTTACTGCGCTGACCTTATGGAGCGTTACAACGACAGCGGCAAGGTTACAAGAATGTCTATCGTTCAGAACAATCAGGTTCACATGGCGCTTCTCTGCGTATGCGCTTCACACAGCGTAAACGGTGTTTCCAAGCTCCATTCCGAGATCATCAAGCAGGATGTATTCAATAACGAGTACAATGATACACCTCACAAGTTCCAGAACGTTACAAACGGTATCGCATACCGCCGCTGGCTGCTCCAGTCCAATCCCGGACTTACAGACCTTCTCTCAGAGACTATCGGCGACGGCTTCAAGAAGAATGCTGCCGAGCTTTCCAAGTTCATCAAGTTTGATACAGACAAGAAGGTACTTGACCGCTTAAGCGATATCAAGCTGGAAAACAAGGAGCGTCTTGCAAAGTATGTAAAGCAGAATTCTGGCATTATCCTGAACACAGACGGTATCTTCGATGTACAGGTAAAGCGTCTCCACGAATACAAGAGACAGCACCTGAATGCACTTAATATTATCGCTGAATATAACAAGCTTCTTGAAAATCCCGATATGGATTTCGTTCCCAAGACATATATCTTTGCTGCAAAGGCAGCTCCCGGATATTATCTTGCAAAGCAGATCATCAAGATGATCTGGGCTCTCAGTGAAGAGATCAGAAAGAATCCCAGAATCAGCAAGAAGCTTCAGGTAATTTTCTTAGAGGATTACCGTGTAAGCCTTTCCGAGATACTCATGCCTGCCGCTGAAATTTCCGAGCAGATCTCTCTTGCAGGTACAGAGGCATCAGGTACAGGTAACATGAAGCTTATGCTCAATGGTGCTCTTACTCTCGGTACACTTGACGGTGCAAACGTTGAGATCAAGGAGCAGGTAGGCGCTGAAAATATCTTCATCTTCGGTATGACTACCGAGCAGGTTCTTGCAAAGAAGGCTCAGGGATATCGTCCCGAGGACTATGTAAACAACAATGATGTTATCAGCAAGGCTCTCGGCAGAATGTACAACGGTATCAACGGCTGTACATTTGAAGAGGTTGCAAATTCCCTTAAGCTTAAGGATCCTTACATGGTTCTGGCTGATTTCGATTCCTATCAGTCCGCACAGCAGTATGTTTCCGAGTGCTATAAGGACAGAGAAAAGTGGAACAGAATGTCTCTCCACAATATTGCAGGTGCAGGCATCTTCTCCGCTGACCGTGCTGTTGATGATTACGCACGCAACATCTGGAAGCTTTCTAAGTAATACGCAATTATAAATTTTTCGATATAATAAAGCAGCTCTGAGGAAGAATCGGAGCTGCTTTTTAGTTTTCTGAGATTTTTCAATGATTTCGTACGGAAGATTTTGTCGTTTGTCTGCCCATGTATCAAAAGGTGGTTACTGTCAATATAAATGGGTTCGCAAAATCAAAAAAATATCGAGAAATGGTTAATATTGTATTTATAAATGCCATATGCTATAATCAGTTTCATAAAGCACAATAAACTGAAAGGATGAATAATATGGCTTTTGATATTAAAAACGTAGATCCTGAATGGGAGGATCTTTTTCTCAGCAATGATGATTATTTCAGAAAGGGATATAATTCCGAAAATGAACGATATACTGAAATAGTTATGACTTCACTTATAAAGCATGGATATAAGCCGGCAATATTCTGGAGGGCATGCAGATATCTGGATGATACTGCCCAATATTACGGCTATGAAAAATATGAATACCGTAATGTAAACGATCAGATAAACCGAAATTATATATATGCTATAAAAGAACTGGAACGTCTTGCTGACAGCGGATATGTGCGTGCAGACCTTGAAATAGCACGGGCTATGGTACGCAGACAGGGAATAGAGTATGATTATGATATATTAATGGCACTGTATACGTTATATATCAAGGATTATGATAAGGTGGATCCTGTTTTGCTGGAGATTGACGAAAAAACTGCGGAGGAATTGGTTTCAGATGCTTATATGGAGGTTGCCGAGATTCATTTTGCTATGTTCAAACACTGTAAAGGATTAAATCAACAGCAGACAGAATTGATGGTAAATCATATAGAAGGACTGTATTCAATGGCTGAAAGTCATAATTCTAATAGCATGCTGCCATTACTGGGCAGACACAGGTTAAAAAAATTTCTTAACGGAGAACAGACGGCTTTCTGATAAAACGCCGGAAATATTATATTAAGACAGCACAGCACAAAAAGAGTTTGTGCTGTGCTGAAATAAAAAGGGACACATCTGTAAAATGTGTCCTCTTTTTTATTGCAGATACGGATAATTTTTTTATAAAGCACTGATTAAAGCAAACGGCATCGTTTCCTTAATTGCGCATTGCGAATTATATATTGTCCAGCGGCAGAGTAGCAACAGCATTAAGGCTTTCGTCCGCACGCTTTCCGTCAAGATAATCAAAATAAGCCTGTGCCGCTATCATAGCAGCGTTATCTCCGCACAGGTTAAGGGGCGGAAGATAAAGCTTGAAACCATTATCACGGCATCTGCGCTCGGTCAATTCACGTACTCCCGAATTTGCGGATACACCGCCTGCAACGGCAATAGTCTTGTATCCGTATTCCCTTGCTGCCGCCATGGTCTTTGATACAAGGATCTCGGAAATAGTATGCTGGAATGAAGCAGCCATATCGTTTTTGTTGATCGGGATACCCTTCTGTTCAGAATTATGAACGGTATTTATTACCGCTGTCTTAAGACCGCTGAAGGAAAAATCATATTCACTTCCCGTAACCTTGGGATAAGGAAGCTTATATGCGTCGGGATTGCCTTCCTTTGCGGCTTTGTCTATATGAACACCGCCCGGATAGGGAAATCCAAGCACACGGGCAGCCTTGTCAAAGGCTTCGCCTGCGGCATCGTCACGGGTACGGCCGATAATGCTGAATTTTGTATAGTCCTTTATTTCAGCTATCATGGAATGACCGCCGCTTGCTATAAGACAAAGATAAGGGGGCTTCAGATCATGATGTGCTATATAATTTGCGGCAATATGCCCTGCTATATGATGTACGGGGACAAGAGGCTTTCCCGATGCCATGGCAAGTCCCTTTGCAAAGGAAGTACCTACAAGTAGTGCGCCGATAAGTCCCGGTGCATAGGTAACGCCTATAGCGTCAATGTCCGCAAGAGTGCAGTTTGCTTCGGATAATGCAGCTTCCACTACTCCGTAAATATTTTCGCAATGACGGCGTGAGGCTATTTCGGGAACGACACCGCCGAATTTTTTGTGTTCCTCGATCTGTGTTGAGACTATATTTGAATGTATTATCCTACCGTCCTCAACAACAGCTGCCGCCGTTTCGTCGCATGAGGATTCAATTCCGAGAATAAGCATTTTAATTATTCCTTTCTTATCTGATATGACATTACAACGGCATTTTCTCTTGGGTCGGTGTAGAAATTTTTTCTTACTCCGATAGCTGAAAAGCCGTATTTTTTATAAAGCTCCTGTGCAGGTATGTTGCTTTCACGCACCTCTAAGGTGATGCTTTCACAGTCGGCGCATTTTTCACAGAAAGCGGATAAAAGCATATTTCCTATACCCTGACGGCGAAATCCGTCCGATACTGCGATATTATCTATCCATGCGGTGATACCGTCAGAGGAGCCTATCACATAACCGCAGACCATATCCTCATCTGTTGCCGATAAGAGTATCCTGTCGGGGATATCAAGCTCGGAGAAAAATCCTTCCATGCTCCAGGGGTCAGAGAATGAGCTTTTTTCGATATCATATATCTGCGGTATATGCTCAGCGGTGATCTTTTCAACAGTTATCATAAAACGCTTTTCACCTCATCAATAAGCCTGTTAAGATCGTCAAGGGTAGATAGCGTACCGCAGCGGTTCCTGAACTGAGCCGCCGAGGGCATACCTTTAAGATAGAAAGCGCACTGCCGTCTGCATTCGCTCATTGCGATCTTTTCGCCCTTGAATTTTACTGCCAGCTCAGCCTGATGATACATTACCTCAAGCTTTTCCTCTGTAGTGGGGGGAGTATATTCCTTTCCCTCCAGATAACATTCTATTTCTTTAAAAAGGAACGGGTTACCGTATGTCCCGCGGCCGCACATAACCAGATCACAGCCTGTCTGTTTATACATTTCAGCTGCCGATTCACCCGAAACAACATCACCGTTGCCGATAACGGGGATATCAACAGCATTTTTGACCTGACGTATAATATCCCGGTCAGCCTTACCGCTGTACATCTGTTTACGTGTCCGTCCGTGGACAGTCACAGCGGATGCACCTGCCGACTGACACATTTTTGCAAACTCCACCGCATTAACGGAGTCATCGTCCCAACCCTTGCGGAATTTTACTGTAACGGGCACATCAGAGTTGCTTACGGCGGAGCGGATGATATTATAAGCTGTATCCGGATCCTTCATAAGGGCGGAGCCGCTGCCGTTGCCTGCAATTTTAGGTACGGGGCAGCCCATATTGATATCTATTATATCGGGTGAGTATTTCATAAGTATAGCCGTTGCTTTTCCGACGAATTCGGGATCCTCACCGAACAGCTGCAGAGCGTAGGGCGCTTCCTGAGGGAGAACTGTGCAGAGTTCTTCTGTTTTTCTGTCGGAGTAGCAGAGACCCTTAGCGGATATCATTTCGGAGACCATATAGGCTGCGCCGAATTCCTTGCAGACAAGGCGGTAGGCACGGTCTGCCACAGAAGCCATAGGAGCGAGAGCAGCGGTACGATGAATTTTAACATTGCCGATAGTAATAAAGTCCATAAAAGCCTCCGAAAAGTAAAATTATAAATTGCGGATTGCGCATTATCCGTTACGAGTTGTTCTTTTCATCGTCCAGATATTTTCTCAGGATAAGCGCAACAGCAGCAAACACAAGTGCAGGTGCAACATTGACACTGCGTTTTTTCGTTGATATGAAAACCGCCTCGGGAGCTTTCTTTCCGCCGAGAGCAATAAGCTCAGCGGGAATGTCACCGTCAATGACGATCTTTGTCTTTTTGGGTACGAATATTCCATTCACCAATACCTGTGAAATAAAGCTCATTATTGCTGCCGATGCCGATGCAGCCGCAACGCTTTCAAGTGCGGTCCTCATCATTCTTTTGAAATCTTCGTTTGGTTCAAAATCGTATATCATAATAATTCCTCCGAAAATTTTAACTGTATGGATAACGGTATTCCTCCACCAGCCACCGTGACCCGTCCTTTACTATGGTAAAATCTCCGCCGTCACAATAGCCGTTGAATATGCCATGCTCGGTATATGTTTCCTGCCGTGTATGGTAGGTTATTTTATTTCCGTCCTCACTTATTTCATAGCCTGTAAAGGTCAGCATTCCAAGCTGCTGACTGCGGCGGAATTTTTCCGATGTACCGTAAAGCTCGCCGTCAATATCACAGTAGCTTTGCGCAGAATGCTCAATAAGTTTATCTGCGGCGGTTTCCGTGAATATTCTGCACAGATATCCCTTAAGACCTTCCATATCGGAAAAACGCTCGTCCGATATCCTGAAATAATATTTGCCCGACAGCTCCGCATATTTTTCACGGTCGGCAATATTAAAGGTGCTTTCGGTAAAATATTTTGCGGTATTATTGGCAAGTCCCCAGTATGCATATCCGAAATAAAGTGCATTTTCCTCGGTCAGCTCCTCATAGCCGCTCTTAAGGGTCATTGCGGAGCTGTCGAAAACAAAGGTCTTTATCCTTGCGGCTGTGCTGATATCATCAGTTAAAGCACCTTCGGATATGACGATGCTTCCGATGAACTTGTCCGCCTCCGAATGATACATTGAATAAGCAGGCAGACAGGAAACAGACTCGTCATCGTCAGATAAGCTTATTTCCTTAAGCTGACCTCCGCTTATGCTGTATAATCTGCTTACCGTTTCCTTTTCGTCGGTAAAGCTGATTTTTATTATATCGGGTATAGTCTGTGAGCTGTCTATATCATTTGTTATCACTTTGAATACATTTCCTGCCGTGATATCGCTTATGGGATATACTGCGGTATACCCCGGCGGAGCGGTTATTTCTGTATGCTGTGCCTTGTAGGTGTTGTCCTCAAGCATAGCGGAAAGACCGTTTTCCGACCTTTCAAGAGTAAGCAGAAATCTGTCCTTTCCGTCAGTTATTGTGGTGGTATATGATGTAAACTGCTTTTCGGTGACTGTCTCTGCAGAGGTCACTGCCGCAGTGCCGCTTTCACCGATAATATTCTCGGTGTCTGCGGAATCATTGCATCCTGTCAGCAATAATGCGGCGCAGAATGTACATATCAGTATTGCCTTTTTCAAATTATCTCCTTCTGATAAGCTCGCTTATTTCTCTGATATTTTCGGGTGTATCGTATTCGGAGGGAAGTATTGTCTTTATAAATACGCCGTCCTTGTGTACGCCGTAGCCTACAGGCTTTCCCTTTTTACGAATGAATACGCAGTTATACTTTTGGTTTATATTATCTATAGTTATACTTTTTGGAATACCAAAAAGAGTTTCCGCTCTTTCCGCCTGATCATCGGTATATATATCGGAAAGACTGAATTTTCCTTTGTTTCGGCGGCTGCTGAAAAAATCCTTAAGAAGAGCGGTACATTCATTTTCAAGGATACCGCCCTGAACTATGGGTGCGTGGTTGTATCCCATACCGAAAAGATCGGTCACAGAACCGCATGAGCCTGCTTTTTTGTCGTATGCACCGAAAACCACACGGTCTATTCGGGCGTTGATGACAGCACCTGCACACATAGGACAAGGCTCCAGCGTCACATAAAGGGTACAGCCGCTGAGCCGCCAACCGCCCAGAACGGCACACGCCTCTGAAATTGCGGATATCTCTGCATGACCCAGAGCGGTATGACAGCCCTCCCGTGTATTTTTTCCCGTTCCCGCAATAAAACCGTCGCAGTTACGGACTATTACCGCTCCCACAGGAACTTCGCCCGAAAAGGCAGCTTCCTTTGCCAAGGAAAGTGCCTTTTCCATATAAAAAATATCGTCCTTTATCATAATTTATCAATGTACAACAGGCAGACCTGTTATTACCATGCCCATAGAGGACGCTATCCATAAAATGACTGATGGACAGGTAAAGAAGTAGGATGCCTTTTCAAAGTCGTTGAGATAAGTGTTTTTAAGAGGAAGATTTATCTTGTCACCATGAACGATAAGCAGTCTGCATATAAAAACAAGACCGATAATAAGTGAAACAAGGATAAACATAGAAGAAGATACCTCAGAAACCGTATCGCTGAGCTTTGTGGCTAAGAATGACTGCAGATAATATACTCCGCTTAAAAGACTGCGCATAAGTATAGCTGTGCCTACTGAGCCGGTTCTCATTGTGAAATATCCGATAATCATAGAGAAAAAGAAGGTATACGGAAACATTCTTATATCGAACATCAGCATAGAGGTGAAAAAGCTTGAAACACAAAGTGCATAAGCGTCACCGAATTGTCTCAAAAGCTGCATGAATGCGCCTCTGCTGATAAGCTCATTCAATGTAGGAATTATCAGTATATCGGCGATAAGCGTCAGAACAAGCACTGTTTCATTATGCGGCAGATATCTGTTTTTGTCGATATTTATGCTGAAATAATTCAGTATATTGTAATAGGGTACTGATAATATTGAGCCTATAGCGCAGGTAAGCAGCGCCGCAGGGGCTGCCGCATAGAAAAGAGGCTTGTTTGACACCTTCATAGGCAGCATGATATTCAGCGGCATCCTTGTACGGAAGGTTATAATAAGCAGGGGTATAAGTCTTAAAATAATAGTACCTATCGTATTATAGGCTAAAACTGCCCATTCGTTTCCGTGAAAATTACCCATACTGTAGCTTAAATTTGCCTCTGTCAGATTTGATATAACGCCCGGTAAAATATAACGGTGCAGGATATTCATTATAGTGGTAAGAATAAGTACCTTTCCCAGCATGCTGTTTACCTTGTAAAGAGAATTTTTCTCTTCCATTTCGGGAATATCCCTGATAAAGCCCTTTCCGTCCTGATAGGTATATTCGCTGTTTTCACGGTAAAAGAAAGCGTAGGAATTTTTCTTATCCTGTCTCCATTGTCTGTAGTTTTTTATATATTCCTTGTCGAGATGACGAATAGACTCGCTTTCACGGGCAGAGTAGTTTTCCTCATTGTCTGTCTCGTGAGTGCGCAGGCTGTCATCTGCGTTATTATGCAATTTTTTCTTTTTGCCTGCCATGGTCATTCTCCTTTGAATAAAATAATCCACTCTATATTATACCACTGAATCAGGTGTTTGTTATACTGTATGTTTTGTACATTTTGTTACAGTAAAATTACGAAAACCAAAAACATATTTTTTGTATATATACATTAAAAAACATTTACAATAGATTAGCAATTCTGTGTAATCTATTGACAAATCATGCGGTCTATTGTATAATTTAGGTATATTGCTGTATATTTTGTCAGTATTGAAAAATGTGCGTTAGCCTATGGTTACTAAAAGGCACTTATAAAAAGAAAAGAGTGATAGCAATGAAGAAAAAGGGCGGTCTGAGATTTCAGGTCACAATGGGTATCTGTATACTTACAACAGTGATAATTATCCTGATGGGTGCTGCTGCCTGCTATGTGGCAGAGGTCAATTATACAAACCGTAATGACGAGGTCATCAGAACAGAAATAAGAAATCTTGATTCTCAGCTTAAGGGTTGGCTTGAAGAAAAGATAAAAATGGTAGATTTCATGGCTGCGGAGATCGCAGACAGAGGCTATGATATAAACCGTACAGTATGCGGTCAGTTCCTTGAAGATTCTATCGAAAGAGAAGAGGACGTTTTCGAGTGCTATGTAGGCTTTGAGGATCGTTCGACAGTTTTCGGAGGCGGCTGGAAGCCTACACCGGAGGAATATGATCCTACGGTAAGAGGCTGGTATAAAGCTGCGCTTGCTTCCGAAACAGCAATAGTTACCGATCCTTATACCGATGCACAGACAGGAAAGCTTGTTATTTCCTGTGCAAAGGCGATCCGCAGAAATAACGGTACATTAGGTGTTGTCGGCATTGATATTTATATTGACAGCGTAGTTGAAATGGTAAACAGTTTTAATATCGGTGAGGGCGGATATGCAGTTCTTACTACAGCTGACAGAAAAATAATAGTTCATCCCGATGCGGCATTGCTTCCTGTTGTTGATGAAAGCGGCAATGACAGCTTTTCTGATTTTATAGCTGTTATGTCGGAAGTTGATTTCGATGCCGCCTCTGAAAATATCATAGCGGTAACAGACAGCTATGGAATGCTTGTCCGTTATAATGAAAATGTAAACAGCATAACAGGCTGGATACTGGGTTATGCAATGAGCGAGGAGACCTATTACAGTCAGGTTTATAAGATAATCACACTGTTTACGATACTTTCCCTTATTTTCTGTGCAGTTTCCACCACACTCATAGTAATTGCACTCAGAAAGGCATTCAGTCCTCTCAGAGGCTTTGCACTTGAAGCCAAAAAGGTTACAGACGGTAATCTTGATGTATACTTCAATTACAATTATGATGATGAGATCGGTGCACTCTGTAAAACCATCGAGCATAACAACTATGTTATCAAAACCTATATTGAGGACGTTGAAATGCGTCTGCAGGCTATGGCGAGAGGTAATTTCGGCATAACCTCACAGGTAACTTATGTAGGCGATTATTTAAAGCTTGAAAACAGCATGGATAAGATCTCTGCCGAGCTTGGTGAGATCTTCGGCGGAATTGACGGTGCTTCCTCTGCGGTATACGGCGGAGCGGAGGGCGTTGCAGACGGAGCAAACAATCTTGCAAAGTCTGTTTCCGAGCAGACAGTGCTTATCAATGAGATCGTGTCGGGTATCGGTGCGGTAGCAGACAGAGTAAATGCAAATGTTGTACATACCGATAATGCAAAGGTGATCTCAAGAGACACAGCAGAGGCGGTAGATGACAGCAACAGACAGATGGAACAGCTTTTAGGCGCAATGAACGAAATTTCCGAATCCTCCGAGGAGATCAAGAAGATCATAGTAACTATCGAAAGTATTGCTTCCCAAACAAATATCCTTGCACTTAATGCTTCTGTTGAGGCTGCAAGAGCGGGAGCGGCAGGCAAGGGATTTGCGGTAGTAGCGGACGAGGTAAGAAATCTTGCGGGAAAATCCGCACAGGCTTCCGAGCAGACAGCAAAGCTTATCGAGCGGTCTGCCGAAGCGGTTGAGAACGGTCTCAGATATGCGGACCAGGTTTCCGAGTCGCTTAAGAAGGTGGTCGAGCAGTCTGCCGAGATAGATAATATCATCACAGGCATCAATGATGAATCCCACGAGCAGAGAGCGCAGATAGACCGTGTTTCCGACAAGGTAAACCGTGTAGCAGATTATATCTCTTCAGCGGCTTCAAATGCCGAAGAAAGCGCTGCAGCGTCGCAGGAGCTGAACAATCAGGCATCAGCTCTTAAGAATATGCTTAAGAGATTTAATTGACGATCCGCAATTAATCTATAAAAATACTGTAAAAGGCGTTATGGATATTATTTCTGTAACGCCTTTTTGTATATTGTGAAAAAAGCAGCTCCGCAAAAAACGGAGCTGCTTTATTTACAGATAATTTTTATTCTGCGCTGTACATTAAAATAATATCGGATTATTCAGCGTCAGCCTCTGCACCGTCGATCTCTGCAAGCTCATCTACCTGAGCCTCTGCTTCTTCATCGGCAGCAGCCTTTGCTTCATCGCACTCACAGTCGCACTCGCAAGCCTCATCGGAGGGAGAGCAATCGCAGCAGTCACAGTCGCAGTCGTCCTCGAAGAAATCATCATCATCGTCGAAATCGTAGTCATACTGCTCAAGCTCTTCACGCTTCTTTACAGTATATACTGCGGCAGCTGCACCTGCAGCAGCGGCAACGAGGGCTGTTAAAATTACACCAAAAGCTTTCATAATATTACGCTCCTTTGCTTCAATACTTATCGTTTATTTTTTACTGAACGAACTTTCTTCGTTTTCTATATTATATCACGGTTTATTCCAAAAAACAATAGATATATGTAAAATTCATGATTTTGTAATAATTCTAATCTTTATTTAATGTTGTTTTAATAAATATTAAAAACAGTCCTTTCGGTGTGTTAAATCAAGCATCGCCCCATTTCATAACAAGAGGCATATAATACATTATCTGATTATATGGCATAAGGTCTTTTAGTACTAAATGCGGCTCACATGTTTCACAGGTTTCAACATCAGCATTCAGAT
>JAFUOZ010000056.1 GCA_017481565.1 Oscillospiraceae bacterium
ATCGGAATATTTCCTGCTCCCGATTATCCGATGCAAATGATGAGTCGGAGATGATTTTGTATGAATTTTATTAAAGCCGAAACTATAAACAGCAGACTTGCCGCTGACAGAAGCAATTATGTAAAGCTTTCAGAAGATAATTATAATTCTCAGCTGAGAGTTGCTGCCGAAAAAATAGTACTTGAAAAAGACTCCAAACCGCTGATACTTCTTTCGGGTCCGTCAGGTTCAGGAAAGACTACCTCTGCAATGAAAATAGCTGAAATGATAGAAAATCACGGTGTAAAGGTGCATACAATGTCCATGGATAATTATTTTCTTCCCGGAGATATGGGAGAAATGCCCCGTGACGAAAAAGGCGAAATAGATCTTGAATCCCCTCTCAGACTGGATATCCCCCTTTTCTCCGAACATCTGAAAAAGCTGTTTAACTGCGAACCGATAGATGTTCCTGTTTTCGAGTTTGCAACGCAAAGCAGAAACGGCAGTATCCCTATGCAGAGAAGTGAAAACGAGATCATTATCATTGAGGGTATCCATGCACTTAATCCACAGGTCACAGGCGAAACTGACAGCTTTACTACCTGTCTTTATGTCAGTGTAAGAACAAGAATAACCTCACGCAGCGGAGAACCTCTTCATCCGAGAATAATCCGTCTTATGAGACGTCTCAGCCGTGACAAGCTTTTCAGAGGCCGTCGTCTGCAGGACGTTTTCAAAATGTTTGAAAGTGTTTCAAGGGGCGAGGAGCTTTACATAATGCCACACAAGCACCGTGCACAGATAGATATCGATACATTTATGGCTTATGAAGCACCTATCTATACAGGTCTACTTAAAGACGGTCTTACCGAGATCGCCGCTGATATGGAAAATTCTGGAAACTATCAGCTTATTATGAAATTTATGAATGAGCTTCATCCTGCCAAAGCCGATATAGTTCCCGATAATTCCCTTATCAGAGAATTTGTGGGCGGCAGCAGCTTTAAATACTGATAAAACCACTTTCTGCTGACCTATTTGAACATATGGGGTCAGCAGATATTTATGACACAGATCGGAGATTATATATGAATCCCTCAAAGCTAAAGCTTTATATAACAGAAGATGACAAAACCATTATTGCGGCAAGCTTCGGCATAAATTCCACTTGTCCCACTCACGGAAGCGCTGTTATTGAGCTTACCGAATTTCTTGACAGTGAAAATGATCATAAGGGTAATGCCGATTATCTTTTCAATGCGTTTTTTATATATTCTCTTATCAAAAGCGGCAATGCATTGGACGAACTTTCAGACGATGTACATCGCAGACTAAAGCTTCTTGCAAAATCTTATACAGCACTGAAAAATCTTTCAAAAATGAAAAGCAGGCTTGATAAAATATATTCAAAATACTGTATGATAATGATAGCTTCCGCATACAGAGTAAGCTCTATCATTAAGAAAGATCATAATTCTGTTCTTACCAAATCTGATTTTGATACCTTAAAGGAATATCTTCTTGCTGCTATTCCTCCCGACCGTGACCTTTTAGCTTTTCCGACCGGATTAAAAAGTAAAATACGTCCTTTTTTTGAGTTGCTTCATCTTGTCATCAATCTTTCAAGCTCGAAAAACGAATACAAAAGGATCCATGATCTTTTTGTTACTCTTTACGGAGACGAAAACAAAAATCTGCCTGAATAGCTTTTTTAAGGCTTTTCAAGCAGATTTTTTATTATTCACAAGAGAAATCTTGACATTCGGAAATATAAAGTGTATAATATTTATATTGAAAGGTGTCCGTATTTTCGGCATTTTCACAGTATACTCTAAAAAGGAGAATCATCATGAAGGTCTTTTTAACAGTTTTACAGTGGCTGCTTACAGCTTTATTTATACTTCTTATGGTATGGGCTATCCTGCAGAAAGCACTTTTACCCTCAGTACTGCTTGGCGTAGGCGGATTATTGTGTGCTCCGTTTGTAACCAAAGGCTTGAAGATACCTGTTGCATTAAAAATAATACTTCCTATAATACTTTTTGCAGGCGGAGTTGTCAGCATTCCCGAGGTACAAAACCGCTATATCAAGGATTTTGTATCAGATGTTGCAAAGGATAATTCCCTCGGAGATCCTAAACCTGTTGCGTTTGATCCCGATTATTTCAAGGTCATTTGGTCGGACGAGCCCGAACCCTACGTGGTAAGAGAGCATACTCCCCCTGCCTTTGAGACTTCGGCAGAAACCGAAGCTGTTTCGGAAACGCAAACTGTAACCGAAACAACCGCAGATGATAAAAACAATAAATAAATATGTAACAAGGCTGATGCTCAGATGATAAGCATCAGCCTTTATTTATTTAATAAACAATTCATTCAGAATTTCGACTTCGGCTGAAAAATCAGACATAACAGAATCAAGTCCCATATTCTCTTCCGACAGTACATCTGACAATTTAAGCCTGTTATTCCCGTCTGATATATCGGCAAGCTTAAGAAGCAGACTTAGGGGAAACTCATATTCCCATTCGGTTTTATAGCCGAGTAAGCCGTATTTTTTCAGCAGTGCTTTCATTTCAGCAATAAAATCATTCAAAAAAAGCTTATCATCAAATCGGAAACATACCTCTTCTGAAATTTCATCACCATCTGTATTGATATATTTCTGACTGATCTTGATTTCCAGTATCCCATTATCAAGAGACAATCTCCAGAAATCCTTTCCCGGCTCAAGTACAGCATAAAAGCATTCTTTTCTTTCATCTGCAGCCCATTCACCGTGAACTGCAAGCAATGCTGTCATCAGATCACTCAAAAAATCATGCAAGTAACTATAATTAAAGTAATATTTCATATTTCCTTCGGCAATGCAGCCGTCTATCCAGCCTGCACAAACCGAATATATCTGTATACATCTGCTGCTCATTTTACAGTGCTTCCGCTTCTGCTGTCCACAGTGCAGCCGATGCATCACTGGGCATACAGAAATCGCCTCTGGGTGAAAGCGATACAGAGCCAACCTTAGGACCGTCAGGCAGACAGGAACGCTTGAACTGCTGAGTGAAAAATCTTCTTACAAAGGTTTTCAGCCATTTTTTGATAGTCTCACTGTCATATACTCCGTCAAAGGCAGCAGATGCTATTCTGAATATCTTCGAGAGCGAAAAACCGAAACGTACAAGATAATACATGAAAAAGTCATGCAGCTCATAAGGTCCTACGATATCCTCGGTTTTCTGAGCAATTTCTCCATTCTCAGAGGGCGGCAGCAGCTCGGGAGATACGGGGGTATCAAGTATATCATCAAGCACCGCACTGAGCTTTTCACCGCCGTTTTCCGATTCGTATGCTACGATATGACGTACAAGTGTCTTGGGAACAGATCCGTTTACACCGTACATACTCATGTGGTCGCCGTTATAGGTTGCCCAGCCGAGAGCAAGCTCGGAAAGATCTCCCGTTCCGATAACGATACCGCCTGTCTGATTGGCAATATCCATAAGCACCTGTGTACGCTCTCTCGCCTGACTGTTTTCATAGGTCACATCATGGTTATTTTCATAATGACCGATATCTGCAAAATGCTGACGTACCGAAGCAGCGATATTTACCTCTCTAAGCTCTATTCCGTAAGCCTCAGCAAGCTGATATGCATTGTTCTTTGTACGGCTTGTTGTACCGAAGCAGGGCATAGTTACAGTTAAAATTCCCTTTCTGTCATAGCTCAGCATATCAAAGGCGTGTACCGTTACAATAAGTGCAAGTGTGGAATCAAGTCCTCCGGAAAGACCTATCACCGCATTTTTGCAGTTTATCTTCTTAAGTCTTGACGCAAGATCTGCCGCTTGTATCTGAAGAATATCTCCGCATCTTTCTGCAAGTTTATCCTTATTTTCGGGTATAAATGGCATACGTGAAAATTTTCTTGTAAGCGCTGTATCTGCTGCTGAAAGCTCAAAGAATATTGCATCATATTTTCCGCTGTTTCTGAAAATATCCTTTCTTCTTCGCTCTGACATAAGCTTTGAAACGTCTATTTCTGTAATAGTTATTCCTGTTGTAAAACGTTTGCTTTCCGCAAGTATATGACCGCTTTCACAGATAATGTTATGACCTGCAAATACCATATCCTGTGTAGATTCTCCGAAGCCTGACTCGGCATAAATATACGCTGCCGCAAGTCTTTCGGACTGAGCGGATAAATAGCTTCTGCGGCGTTCTGCTCTTCCTGCAATTTCAGCAGAAGCAGCCAGATTACATATTACAGAAGCACCCGAAGCCGCAAGCTTATCCGAAACAGGAAAAGTCCCTAGCATATCACTGCCTATCTCAAAGCCTACTGTCAGGTCGGACATTTCCACACACTGAAAAACAAATTTCGAACCAAGCTGTATATCATTTAAGCCGACATTTCTTAAATCAGTGAACGTATATTCCGTAATATTCTCAGCGGATTCAAAATATCTGCTCTGATTTTCGGGGATATTTGTTTTTGGTACAAGACCGTATACATCACCCTTATTGATCACCGCTGCACAGTTATAGAGACAATTTTTGTTCTTGACAGGCAATCCGACAGCAATCAGTGCATCAAGCTCTGCTGTCTCCGACAAAATATGATCAAGTGCTTTTTCGGCGCTTTCAATAAGAGTCTGCTGATAAAACAGATCTCCGCAAGTACTTCCTGTGATACAAAGCTCGGGAAATACTATTATCTTTGCTCCCTTTGCAGCCGCTTCCCTTGCAAGAGAAATTATCTGCTCCGCATTATAATTACAGTCTGCAACCTTTATTTCGGGAGTTACAGCTGCAACCTTAATAAATCCGTCCTTCATTTTTTTACCGTCCTCTCATATAATTTATATTTCTATTATACACCTTTATCAGATAATATGCAAGATGAAAAATAGCACAAAAAATAGTTTTATTTTGATAATATCATATAACAAATATCTAATCAAACAAAAAAATAATTGACATTCAAAGATATAGGGGTTATAATAAATATATGTAAACTGTGAAAGGACGTTATACTTATGAAAAACGATTTTGATTATGTATGGTCAGACAAGAAAAGAACTATTTTCGGTCTGCCGATATCATTTACAAGATATTTTCTTACCGAAAAGAAATTTATTATCCGTACAGGCTTTTTAAATCTTCATGAATCGGAATTTGACCTTTACCGTGTTATCGATAAAAGCCTTGATCTGCCCTTGGGACAGCGAATGTTCGGCTGCGGTACCGTTACAATAACTGTAAAGGACTCGGATACTCCACAATGTCCCGTTAAATCCATCAAGGATCCCAGAAAGTTTATCGAACTGCTTGAAAAGCAGGTGGATATCCAGCGTGATAAATATAATATCAGAGGCAGAGATATGATCGGCGGAGAAGACTGTGATTGTGACGGTGATGAAATATGATCCCTTCATTTATTAAAGAAACAGAGACCTCATGGGATTTTCTGCGTAAGACCGATCTTCCCATATTTATATACGGAATGGGTGACGGTGCAGTAAAGATCATGAAGGTGTTTGAACAATACGGCATTGCTGCGGCAGGCTTTTTTGCCAGCGATGAATTTGTACGAGGTCATTCCTTCATGGGGCATCTTGTACACTCACTGTCACAGATTGAAAAGCTTATAGATGATTTTATCATTGTACTTGCTTTCGGTGCAGGCTATCAGAGCATTTATGATCGTATAAACGATATAGCCTCACGGCATACGCTTCTTGCTCCCGATGTTCCCGTTTACGGTGACGGACTGTTTACTTATGAATACTGCGTCGAAAACGGTGAAAAGCTGCAGAAGGTCTATGATATGCTTGCTGATGATGTATCAAAACAGACCTATGCTGATATCATCAACTATAAAATAAGCGGAAAAATTGAATATCTGAACCGCTGTACCTCTCCGAAGGAAGAGGTTTTCAGAGATATCATCCGTTTTTCCGATAATGAAACTTATATTGACATGGGTGCATACAACGGCGACACGGTCCTTGAATTTACTGAAATCACAGGCGGAAAATACGACAGGATATTTGCCGTTGAACCTGACAGCCGAAATTACCGCAAGCTTACCAAAAACACCGATGAGATAGAACGTCTGCACCTTTTCAATGCTGCCGCATGGAATGAGGATACTCTTCTTACCTTTGCAGACAGATCGGGCAGACAGTCTACCCTTAATCCTCAGACTGATGTAAAAATGAAGCAGGTCACAGCCCTGAGAGGAGATACTCTTACCGAAAATGCAACCTATATAAAAATGGACGTTGAAGGAGCTGAACATCAGGCTATTCTGGGAGCGGCACAGTCCTTGAAAAACGGTGCAAAGCTTGCAGCTGCACTTTATCACAGAAATGAGGATATGTTTGATATTCCCCTGCTTGTACATGAAATTAATCCGGAATTAAAGCTTTATGTACGTCATCAGCTTTATATTCCCGCATGGGAGACTAATTTGTATTGCATACCTTAAGTAACCGCTGATTAAATCGCTTCACGACCCTTTCAGTGATGGATTTTCAAGTGTCGGAAGCGATGGCTACGCCTTTAATCAGCGCTTCCTTAAAATAATACCGTACAAGGCTGAGCCAAAGTCTTGTGCGGTATATTTTTAATATGAAATATGACAGAATAGCTATATGTAAATGCAAATTTTTACGGTGATATGTTCAAAAGGGAAATTTTTTGAATAATTTCAAGAAAACACTTGCAAAAATTCGATATATGGTATATTATAGTATATGTAATAATACATTTTGCCATAATACTGCTCGAAAGGAAAGATTTTGATGAAATTAACCGAAATGAACAAGGCAGAGCTGGAAAGCTTCCGTAATGAATGTGTAAAGGAATATGAGGCTTTCAAGGCACAGGGTCTTAAGCTGGATATGTCCAGAGGAAAGCCCGGTGCAGATCAGCTTGATATTACAATGCCTATGCTGGACGTACTTAACAGCAGCACAGATATGACCTGCGAGGACGGAACAGACAGCAGAAACTACGGCGGTCTTACAGGTATTCCCGAGGCAAAGAAGCTTTTTGCGGATATGCTCGGTGTTTCAACCGATGAGATAATCGTAGGCGGTAATGCAAGCCTTGCTCTTATGTACGATACTATTGCCCGTGCAATGACTCACGGTGTTCTCGGAAGTGAAAAGCCATGGTGCAAGCTTGACAAGGTAAAGTTCCTTTGTCCTGCTCCCGGTTATGACCGTCATTTCGGTATATGCGAGAATTTCGGAATTGAAATGATCACTATCCCCATGCTTTCAACAGGTCCCGATATGGATATGGTAGAAAAGCTTGTTTCCGAAGATGACTCTGTAAAGGGTATATGGTGTGTTCCCATGTATTCCAATCCTGACGGAATCACATACTCTGACGAAACCGTAAAGCGTTTTGCAAATCTTTCCCCTGCTGCCAAGGATTTCAGAATTTTCTGGGATAATGCATACTGTGTACATCACCTCTGTGATGATCATGATACTCTTCTCAACATCTTTGACGAGGCAAAGAAAACAGGCAAGGAGGATATGATCTTTGAGTTTGCTTCCACATCAAAGATTTCCTTCCCCGGTGCAGGCGTTGCTGTTATGGCTGCTTCAAAGGCTAATCTTGACCAGATCGTAAAGCTCCTTGGTATGCAGTATATCAGCTATGATAAGATCAATCAGCTCCGTCATGTAAGATATTTCAAGAACCTTGACGGTATCATGGCAAAGATGGAAGAGCACAAGAAGATACTTGCTCCCAAGTTTGCAATGGTACTTGATATGCTTGATAAGGAGCTTGGTGAGCTTGGCATTCTCGAATGGCACAAGCCTACAGGCGGTTACTTTGTATCCGTAAATACTCTTAGCAACTGTGCAAAGAAGGTCGTTCAGTATTGTAAGGAAGGCGGCGTTGTTCTTACAGGTGCAGGTGCTACATATCCCTATAAGAATGATCCTGCTGACAGAAATATCAGAATTGCTCCCACATATCCCTGTGTTGCAGATCTTGAAAAGGCTATGCAGCTGTTCTGTATCTCTGTAAAGCTTGCTTCTGTTGAAAAGCTTCTTGCTGAATAAAAATAATTTTTCATATATAAAAGCCGTACATTCTGAGGATGTACGGCTTCTTTTATTTGCTTTTGTTTTTTCTCTTCTTTTTATCGGTCAGCATAAAGCTGTGACTTATCAGTCGTTTCAGTTCATCATCGGTAACATCAGATTCAAGGATAACTGTTATCCACAGACGCTTATTCATATGATAAGCCTCAATTATCCCCTCAAACTGCTGCTTTAAAAAATCAGAATGATCAGGCTCGCATTTAAGATTAAGTATATCCCTACCCTCATGATTCATTATTATACCGAACCATTTTCGTGTATCGGAGTGACGGAGTACTACAGTATCAAAATCGCCCTCAAAAGGCTTATCCCATGCGGCACCGCATAAAGACTGCGCATATTCAATTACAGCTTCCTTTTTCATTACTTAAGCTCCACCACTGTTACGCCGTCCTCACCCTCACCGAAAACACCGTTCCTGAAGGATTTTACCGAAGGATGATTTTTCAGATGCTTCTGTATACCTGCTCTTAAAACACCTGTTCCCTTTCCGTGAACTATAGTAACGATACCTGCATGACCCATTACAGCATTATCAATAAATGAATCGACCTCAATAATTCCCTCATCAACTGCATAGCCTCTTATATCAAGCTCAAGAGATGTCTTTCTCTGCATTTTTCCGCGTACATTCTTTGTAGTGGATACCTTATTGCTTTTATAGGTGACCTTTTCCGCTTCAATAAGACGAAGATTTTTTATATTGGTCGTTGTTTTCATAATACCTGCCTGAACATAAACATTTCCGTTATTGTCAGGATCGGATGCAAGTATGCCTTTTTTGTCAATATCAAATATAAGAACATGGTCTCCTCTCTTAAGCGGTCTGGGCAGAACATATTCTTTTTTTTCAACAGGTCTGATAGGATTTGCTTCCTTATACATTCTGTCAAGTGCAGATCTGCTTTTTGATTTTGCACTGATAGCAGAGTTTTCAAAGCTTGCCTTGTTCTTTTCCTTGCGTATCTCTGCAAGCTCATCAAGCAGCTTATCCGATTCGACACGGCAGTTTTCAACTATTCTCATAGCGGCGATACGTGCCTTTTCAAACTCTGCATCCCTGGAATCATTAAAGCGTTTACGCTCCTGTTCCAGTTCTTCCTTAAGCTGTTCATGCTGCTGTTTTAAAATACGTACTTCCTCATTCAGCCTGTCATATTCCTTTCTGGAATTTTCAAGCTGCTCGATAACTTCTTCAAACCTGCGGTTTTCACCTGATACAAGCGCCTTTGCATTTTCTATTATATCCTTGTCTATACCAAGCTTTGAGGATATGGAAAAAGCGTTTGATTTACCCGGAGCACCCATTATAAGTCTGTAGGTAGGTCTTAATGTGGTCACATCAAATTCACAAGAACCGTTTTCTGCGCCTTCTGTATCAAGTGCATATATCTTAAGCTCCTGATAGTGAGTTGTTACCATAAGTCTTGCACCCATGGAACGAAGCTTATTGATAATAGAAACTGCAAGTGCCGCACCCTCAACAGGATCAGTACCCGAACCAAGCTCATCAAGAAGAATAAGCGATCTGTCATCTGCACGTCTGCATATTTCAACAGTATTGCTTATATGTGATGAAAATGTCGAAAGATCATTTTCAATACTCTGCATATCTCCTATATCAACAAGTATATTATCAAATACAGAAATATGACTTCCATCCGATGCAGGTATCATCATACCGCACATTACCATTGATGTAAGAAGTCCAACCGTCTTAAGCAAAACGGTTTTACCTCCTGTGTTGGGACCTGTTATTATGAGCGAATCATAATCATATCCAAGTCTGATATCAACAGGGACCACCTTGCTGCTGTCGATAAGAGGATGTCTTGCTCTTTTCAGATCGATTTTTCCGTCGTCCGATATTTCGGGCACAGAAGCCTTCATCTTTGCCGCAAGATTTGACTTTGCAAAATACAGATCAAGCTCGGCACAGGTCTCATAATCTGCAGAAATAGTTTCGGCATAAGCACCGCATTCCATTGAAAGCTCGGAAATTATACGTTCTATCTCCTCCTGCTCCCTGTCCTTAAGTATGCGGATATCATTATTTGCTTCAACAACGGCAATAGGCTCAATAAAAAGCGTAGAACCGCTGGCAGAGCTGGCGTGCACTATACCCTGTATCTTGCCCTTATGCTCAGCCTTTACGGGAAGAACAAAGCGTCCGTCCCTGATCGTAACAACGCTTTCCTGCAGTGATTTCTGTACCTCTGCGGAGCGCACCATTTTATCAAGACTTTCTCTGATATGAAGTCCCGCACGGGAGATCTTTCTTCTGATATCTGCAAGCTCTGGACTTGCCATATCCGATATCTCATCCTCAGAAATTATAGCCTCGGTTATCTTTTTTTCAAGATTTTTATTTGGTGAAAGCGATGTAAACAGATAAGTAAGAGAATTTTCTTCCTCACAACCGCATGAAATATACCAGTCATCAAGCATACATATCTGTCTTAACATTCCTGCTATATCCAGAAGTTCTCTTAAAGAAAGACTTGCTCCCGACTGGGCGCGGTGAAGAGATCCTCTTATATCCTTAAAATTGTAAAATGCAGGACTTCCGTTTTTGACCGACAGATCAAAAGCATCGGAAGTTTTCTGTATTTCTTTTTTTACTTTATCAAGATCACTTAACGGCTCAAGCCTCCTGACCATTGACTTTGTTTGTTCATTGGAGGCTTCCGATTCAAGCATATCCAATATTTTATGTAATTCAAGTGTGTTATAATATTTGTTCATATTAAAATTCATTCCTTAATCAATCAAGCGAATTATAAAAATCCAATGTTTTGAAATGATGATCAATATGCTCCATAAGATAGCGTTCGGTAAATCTGTTCAGCTCTTTAAGATAATCTCCTTTAACATTCAGTGAAAATATCCTGGCAAGATCTGTAAGACAGATCGTTCTTATGATATCAAGCATTTTTTCATCAAGAGTCTGCGCAAACGGAAAAAATTCATTTTCATAAGGCAGGGTAACATATTTTTGATAAAAATGCGGCTTACACATCAGCTTGCCGCTTTTTATTATAAAATACATGCGCTCATATGAGTATTCATAGCATACACAACAACAGCCGATCTGCGGAGTATATCCTATCAGACATGCAAAACGAAGTTCAAAAATACATTTCATAAGCTCGCAGGAACGTTTATTCTCAGCAATCAAATAAAAAGTGTTAAGAGTAAGACGCATTACCTCTTCATGAGGGGACATGTTCATTATAGAATATTTAAGCAGCTCCGCAATATATGAAGCAAGAGCAACCTTTTTGATATCGGTACGTATCCCATAAAAAATATTTATAGGCTCACTGCTGTTAAGATAATATTTTGCATTTCTTTCATTGTAGCAGAATTTTGCATAAGCAAACAGCTGAGTTGCTGCATTATTTTTACTTGTATTTTTCTGTGCCCCCTTGCAAAGAATATCAACTACTCCAAGTTCATCTGTTATAATGCTTATACTACGGTCATTTTCTCCTACAGTCCGTGATGATATAACAAGACCTTTTGTTGTAATAAGCATGCTCCTGACTTCCTTCCGCTTTTGATAATTCCTTACAGCTTATGCCCTTATATTCAAGATAATCAACAATACGTCCGCCCGAAATAAAATTTTCCCATTTATCGTTACAGCCTTCATTCATGATCATATCAAGCTCCTTTTTCAAGTTTTCTGCTGATATAATTATTTCCGAAAAGCCGTTTATTTATCAGAGGAAGTATTTGATAAACCGAAATTCCTTATAATACCCTCTCTGTTTCTCCAGTCCTCCTTGACCTTTATCCAGAGCTGAAGATTTACCTTTATTCTGAAAAAGCTTTCAAGCTCTTCCCTTGCAAGCTTTCCGATCTGTCTGAGCATAGCTCCGCCCTTGCCGATGATCATTCCCTTATGAGAATCCCTCTCACAGAAAATAACAGCATCAACATCAAGGATATCTTCGCCGTTCCTTGTTTCGCGCTCGGACATTTTTTCCACCGTGACAGCAATTCCGTGAGGTACCTCCTCATACATAAGATGAAGTATCTTTTCACGTATCATCTCGCCTGCAAGCACCATTTCAGGCTGATCTGTAAGCTTGTCATCGGGATAATAATGAGGACCTTCAACAGCAAATTTGTTTATTTCTTCAAGTACGATATCCACCCCGTCATTTTCAAGCACGCTTATGGGAATAATTGATGCAAATTCATGTATAGCAGCAAATTTTGCTATTGAAACCGCTATCTCCTCCTTGCGCTCTATAAGGTCTATCTTATTAAGCACAAGAATAACAGGAGTTTTTGAAGCCTTGAAGCTTGCAAGCAGTGCCTTTTCCTCGTCCATAGTCTTACGTGTTATATCAGCCACGAAAATTGCAGCGTCTATTCCCGCAATAGAATCCTTTACTGTGCGGTTCATATGCTCGCCAAGCTTATTTCTTGCCTTCTGTATACCGGGAGTGTCTACAAATACATATTGAAGCTCACCCTGAGTGAGAACGCCTGTTATCTTTGTTCTCGTTGTCTGAGGTTTATCGCTTACCATTGCTATTTTTTCGCCTATCAGTGCATTGAGCAGTGAAGATTTTCCTGCATTTGCCTTTCCTGCAATAGTAACGAAAACTGTTTTCGATGCCATATATTTTATATTCCTTTCAATTTATATCAATAATACCATAATTCAAAACTATCAAAACGCCAACCGTCCTTAGTTTTCAATACATCATAATAACGTGATTCCCATAAATATTCTGTTCCTTCGGGATTAATATATATATCATTTCTGATAACTATTTTCGTTTCGCTTTGTTCTTCGATAAACAACTCTGCTTTTGTAAACACGGGATTACACCCGGTTTCAATGCTTATCCCATATGCTTCGCCTTCATATTGCGTAAAGAAATAATCTTCATACTGAAGACGATGCAAAAATCTGTCTGTAAATACAGACTTGAAGTGATTATAAGCACTTTCATAATTATATCCTGTAGGGATCAACGTACGTTCATTAACCTCACCTGTAACAGAATCTTTAAACAAAAAAGTTTTATATACAGTATGAAAATTATTTCTGAATACATCTCCCCATTGACCATACAATACCAAAAAACACTGATGTGCCTTATTAAATAATTCTGTAAGTTCGGCATTATCCCAATTAATTGATGAATTACAAGTTTTTAGATTACTTCTTATTATACACTCATCATCTATATAAAAATCAGGCAAATCATTACGCTTGATAAAGGTCACATCGTACATATCACTATAAAGTGTTTCATTTAATATTTCAGTGTACGTTATTTTTGATAAAGCAGTTGTTTCCTCTATTGTAATTTCAGTCAGAGCTTTAATCTGATCAGTTACCGATATATCATTTGTTGCTGTTTCAGTTTCAGTAATGACAGTTAATTCTGTTTCAGCAATTATTTCTTCCGTAACAGATGTTTCTTTTTCGGTAATAACATCAGTAACTTCAGTTTGCAAAATTGTTTCTGTTATATCAGAGTTATCAGATATTTCCGAATCAGAAACTATCTCCACATCAGTTGAACCGCATGCAGAAAGCATACAACATATAACAACTGCCGCTATATATAATTTATTTTTTCTCATTGATTTCCTCTTTTTCATATCCAAGCACAAACCATATCCATAAAACAAGATACAGCAAGGCTACCCCGATGTACACAGGGGTATTTATAAAATAATCACATATATCCGCAAAAACAGACGTGTCCCAGAACAGAAACACACCTGCAGCAGCCGCAAAAAAAGCGGATATAAGCACAGCTCCCGCAGCACAGTCCTTTGCTTTTTCAGCCAGAACATGATAATCCTCCGAAACAAGATCAACTGTTTTTTCAATAGCAGTATTGATCATCTCTGAGCATATAACAAGAGCGAATATTATCATCAGAAGGGCATACTCTCCCCTTGTAAATTCATAAAACTGACTGATCATAAGAACAGCACCTGCCGCTCCTATATGAAACCGCATATTCCGCTGTGTTTTTATTGAATATATTATTCCCGCTGCAGCGTATTTAAAGCTGCGCAGAAGCTTTTTCAGATTGTCTGTCATCAATCATGTCCTACAAAGGTAGAGTCTCTGGATATACCTATCTCGCTGAGTATCTCTTCTTCCTTTTCACGCATTATTGCAGCATCAAGTGCTGACGTTTCATGGTCATAGCCAAGCAGATGCAGCATGGAATGTACAGTTAAAAAGCCAACCTCTCTTTCAAGAGAATGACCGTATACATACGCCTGACGTACTGCTGTTTCTATGGAAATAACAACATCGCCCAGAAGCTTTGCTCCCGTTTCCTGATTTATATCATACACACCGTTTTCACCAAGAGGAAAGGAAAGAACATCTGTTGCTCTGTCCTTATCCCTGTAGCATTTGTTAAGCTTGTGGATCTCATCATTGTCAACAAAGGAAACACTTACCTCTGCGTCGCTGTCAAACTTTTCGTAGGCAAGAACTGCCTGGCAAGCCTTCCTGACGAGAAGCCTGAGACCAACAGGAAGCTTTATTTTACGCTGATTTACGAATATACACCTTTAATTTCATTTCAATCATTCCCTTCGCAATATAAGACAACACAGAAAACTACTTTGAATTTCTGCGTTCTCTGTCCTCATAAGCCTTTTCATATGCCTTTATGATATCCTGAACAAGCTTATGACGGACAACATCTTTTTCGGTAAATTTAGTTATTGCAATATCATCAACATTTTTCAGTATTCTCATTGCGTCAACAAGTCCCGATTTGTGAGAATCGGGCAGATCTATCTGAGTTATATCACCTGTAATTACCATTTTACTGTTAAAACCCAGTCTTGTAAGGAACATTTTTATCTGTTCCCTTGTAGTATTCTGTGCTTCATCAAGAATTATGAA
>JAFUOZ010000057.1 GCA_017481565.1 Oscillospiraceae bacterium
ACTTTGCGGTTATGAACTACGGTTTTGTACGTTCAAGAACAGTTCCCGAGCCTTATCAGATATGGCTCAAAATGAAAGAGGGCGCAACAAGTGAGGCGCTGTACGAAAGCATAGAAAAGGCAAGACTCCCTATTGAGCAGGTAAAGGACAGCTCACAGATGCTTATTGCAGAAAAGACTGATCCCTCTCTCCAGGGTATGAACGGTGCTCTTACCTTAGGCTTTGTAATCATTATGCTTATGACTATCATAGGCTTCCTTATCTACTGGATACTTTCAATAAGAAGCAGAACATTACAGTTCGGTATTCTGCGTGCTATGGGTGTATCCTTCAAGGAAGTAATCGGAATACTCGGATATGAACAGATACTCGTATCAGGCGTTTCGATAGCTTGCTCATTTATCATCGGCGGCGTGGTAAGCGATCTGTTTGTTCCGCTGTTCCAGTTCATGTATGCTGTTGATGATCAGATACCGCCATTCAGAGTAGCGGCAATGCAGGCGGACTACATAAAGATGTATATAATCATCGCACTTATGCTGATAGGCGGCTTTGCAATACTTGGTGCGCTTATCCGTAAGATAAATATCAATAAGGCACTGAAGCTTGGCGAAGATTGATAAACGCCTTACTTCAAACGGTTGAAAAATGGAATTAGCACTTAAAATATTTGATAAGCTGAGATACTTCATAATCGTACTGGGAGCAGGCTTTCTGCTCACCGGTATGATAATGCAGTACGATTGGGCATATATGGGCGCAATAATCTGTATCGTGCTTTTCATAGCCTGTGACGCTACGGTTATGATATTACAGAGAAAGCTGAATATTCCTATAAAAAAGCACGAAAATATGTTTAAACTGAAGAAACGGAAATGACTCTATGCAAAAGATAATGGGTTATATCAGAAAGGCGTGTCAGGATTTTGATCTTATCGAAAATGGTGACAGAATAGCTGTCGGCGTTTCGGGAGGTAAGGACAGTCTTGCTCTTCTTGCGGGACTCGCAGGTATGAGGCGCTTTGCTGAATTTTCCTATGAGCTTGTGGCTATCACTCTTGATCCCGGCTTTAACGGTCAGCAGAATGACTATGAAGAGGTGGCAAGGCTTTGCGAAAAGCTGGATGTGCCCTTCAAGCTGGTGCATACCAATATAGGCGAGATAGTATTTGATATACGAAAGGAACCTAATCCCTGTTCGCTTTGTGCAAAGCTGCGCAGGGGCGCATTGCACGATGCGGCAATCGAAGCGGGATGCAATAAGATAGCTTTGGGACATCACAAGGATGATGTTACAGAAACCTTTATAATGAATCTGTTCAAGGAGGGCAGAGTCGGATGCTTTGCGCCAAAGACCTACCTTTCCAGAAAGCAGATAACAATGATAAGGCCGCTGGTCTTTGCTCCCGAATCCCAGATTGCTTCTGCTTGCAAAAGAAATAATCTTGAGGTGGTAAAGTCTATCTGTCCCGCAGATAAGAACACCACCAGAGAAACCACAAAGCAGTTCCTCAGCGATATGGAAAAGAAGGACAAGGGCTTTAAGCTACGTATATTTACAGCGCTCAGAAAAAGCGGTGTGAATGGCTGGGCGTTCAAGGACGCCGCAGAAAAAGATAATACACAAACAGACTGATAAATAAAAGAGGGTGATCGTTTTGGCAAAGCAAAAGCTTAATATTCCGCAGCAGATTGCTGATATGCTGAAAACGATCGAACGTGAAAAATGCAAGGCGTATATAGCCGGTCCCTGCGTCAGCGAGCTTCTGGCGGGCCGCAGTCCCATGGATTATGACATAATCACCAATGCAGGCTTTGAAGAGATGATGTATATCTTCCGTGATATGCGAATCGTGTCCCGTGACAGAAAGATGAGTAGCGTGATGGTGTCTGTGCCGGGTATGGTGGTGCAGGTATCCTCCTATAGAAAGGGAGTTGTAAACGGAGAGGCTGTATATACCGATAACTACCTTTACGACCTTGTAGGCAGGGATTTTTCCGCAAATGCCATTGCCTATCACCCCAGAAAGGGATTTAAGGACCCCTTTGACGGAATGGAATGCATTGAGGGAGAAGTTATAACTCTGAAGGCTATAGGAGAATATCCCATAAAGCTGTGGAAGGAAAACGACCTTGATGAAAACGAGCTTACATTAAAGCTGGAACCCCAGTCCAGTCTTAAAACAAATCCCGAAAATATACTTAATGCTCTCATATTCTTAGGTGACGGAAATTATGTAATAGATGAAGTTACAGCGAAGGCGATGAAGGAAAACGCACCTCTGTTGCTTACAATAGAAAAGGAAGTGCTTTATACAAAGCTTACACGCCTGATGCTCACAAGAAATATAAGTCAGGTTATGAGGCAGTTCCCGACTGTGTTCTGTGATATCTGTCCTGATCTAAGAGCTGCCTTTGAATTTCTTCCGAAAGAAAACTTCGGTATTGATTTGTGGGAGCATATATGCAGAGCGGTGGAATTTTCTCCGCCACAGCCTGCCTCCCGCTATACCGCATTGTTCCACAATGCAGGAAATCCCGATTGCTACAGCGATGACGGAACAGGAACAGAACATTATTACGGTCACTGTGAACTTGCAAGAATAATTGCAGGCAGGTTTTTAAGCAGTATAACATCGGATAAAAAACTGCTTGAAACTGTGGATTTTCTTTTAGAGTATCATGATACTGAGATAAAAGAGGATCGCATACACTTAAAACGCATTATGAATGATATCGAGGCGGAGGAGCTTAAATCCATAATAAAGCTCCGTATAGCGGACGATATGGCAAAGCCGTCGGTGCACGAGGGCAAGGTTGCGTCATACCGACGCTCCTTACAGATACTTGACGATATAGTGAAATCGGGAGAATGCTGCAAAAAATCACAGCTTGCAGTCAGCAAGACAGACCTTATAAACCGTCGTCTTGCAAATAACGAAAAGCAGGCGTCACACATTATAGATATGCTTTATGAGGCGGTACTCGAACAGCCGAAGCTAAACCTGGCCCCGATACTTATAGATATGGTGAAAAAGACTATTAAAAAGTAATTCTGTCGGCAAAGACAAGATACAGGATTATGGAAGGATGATACCCAATGAAAAATTGCTGTCTATGGATAAAC
>JAFUOZ010000058.1 GCA_017481565.1 Oscillospiraceae bacterium
AACAGCTTCGGTTACAGGCTGACCGAGATATGCCTCTGCATCTGTTTTAAGCTTTTGAAGAATAATTGCGGAAATCTCCTGAGGAGTATACTTCTTATCGTCGATAGATACCTTATAATCTGTACCCATGTGTCTCTTGATAGAAGCGATAGTTCTGTCTGCGTTTGTAACTGCCTGACGCTTAGCTACCTGACCTACAAGTCTTTCACCGTTCTTTGCAAAGCCTACAACGGAGGGAGTAGTTCTTGCGCCTTCTGCGTTTGCGATAACAACTGCGCTGCCGCCTTCCATAACAGCTACGCATGAGTTAGTAGTACCAAGGTCAATACCAATGATCTTTGACATAATAAATTCTTCCTTTCACTTGTGTTAAATTTGTTTATATTGTTTACTTATAAAACTTAAGGATTTGCAACGGCTACCATCGAGCAGCGAATAACCTTCGTACCCATTTTATAACCTTTCTGAAACACCTGACAAACGATATTCTCTCCGAAATTATCGTCCTGAACCTGCGTTACAGCGTTATGCACGTTAGGATCAAACTCACAGTTCAGAGCCTCGATCTCCTCAACGCCAAGCTTCTTAAGGATATCTATAAACTGACGGAATATCATATCAACGCCTTTTTTATAGGTTTCATCTGTTGTTTCCGCTGCAAGTGCCCTTTCAAAGTTATCTATGACAGCAAGTATCTCTTCGACTGCCTTAGCTGTTGCATCGGCAGCTGCGTCCTGCTTTTCCTTCAGGGAGCGTGTACGGTAGTTATAATATTCAGCGTCAAGACGCTTATATCTTTCCTGTTCATCGGCAAGCTGTTTTTCAAGCTCCTCAACCTTTTCTCTGAGCATATCCTCCTCGGAAAGCTGTTCTGCCTGAACCTCCTCTGTCACTTCCTCTTCTGTCTGCTCGGGCTCAACTGTTTCGTCAACAGTTTCTTCCTTAACCTCGCTCATTTCAATTCTCCTTTCACAGCCGAGTATCACTCTTCCTCATCATCTGAGATAAGGTCGGTTATACGTCCGGTAAGATATTCAATATATGGTATTATCCTGGAATAATCCAGTCTTAAAGGACCGATTATTCCAAGAGAACCTGCCTTTTTGCCGCTTTTGTGTATCGGTGACATTATGACACTGGAATTGTTCACTATAAAATTCCCGTCATCACCGAAAAGCACCTGCAAACCGCTGAAGCTTTCATCAAGCATCTGCGACAGCTGATTTTTCTGTTCAATGAAGCGTACAACCTCATTGGTGCTTACATCTGTTCTTGTAAGAAGATTTTTTTCTCCCCCAAGATGAACATCGCCCTCGCACAGATCTCTGACTATATCGCTTACTCCCTTTATAAGAGGAGAAAGGGTCATCATATATGTTCCCAGAGCCTCGGTAAGCTTTGCCATCATTTCATCGGACAAGCTGTCAACGGCAACACCGCTCAGACTTTCCGATACATAATGTGAAAAGAATTCAAGCTGTTCATTGGAAAGATCGAATTCCAGTCTGCACACCTTATTTTTAATAGTACCTGACGAGGTTATCATAAGCAGCACATACATACGCTTTCCCGTAGGTATTACCTCAACCTTGGTTATCACCGAAAACTGCGGAGTAACGTTTGAAACCACCGTTGCGCAGTTTGTAAGCTCGGCAAGTGCCTTTGAAGCGGACTCGATAAGTGCATCCTCTGTAGGTACTTCAACCTCGTCGAGAGCTCTGTCAAGGACTGCTTTTTCCTCATCGGTGATATTTCTCTGAGGCATAAGCTGTTCTATATAAAGCCTGAAGCCGCTGAAGGTAGGTATACGTCCTGCGGAGGTATGAGGCTGTTCAAGATATCCCAGCTGCTCTAAGACCGCCATATCATTTCTTATCGTAGCAGGAGAAACCTTGATATCGGGCAGCGCCGCAATAGCCTTTGAACCGACAGGCTCACCCGTCAGAATATATTCATTAACAACAGCAGCCAGTATTTTAAGCTTTCTGTCATCAGGCATCGGTCACGCCCCCGTTCTTTCAGTACTTATATTATAGTATAAACAGCTTTCGGAATATTATCACTCTTATCATGTGAGTGATAAGCACTCTCACCGCTTATGTGTTAGCACTCATTATCTTTGAGTGCTAATTATATTATACACACCTTTTCATCTTTGTCAAGGGGTTTTTCAAAAAAATTTTTATTTTTATAAATTTATCACAATACTTTACTTTTATACACAAAAAAATCCGTCATAACAATAATTATCCGCTGCACTTCACATCACTGAAGCACAGCGGATAATTTTCACTGTTATATTATAAATTATAATGCCGATATATACTATATAAATATATGGAGATGATATAATGAACATAAACAACAGCTATTCAAGGATCAATTTTAACAGCACCGATGTACTTGATAAACTCAGAAGCAGCATGGAAACAAAAGCTCCCGAAAATACCGATACCTTAACCCTTTCCTTTGAAAAATCCGTAAGCACCGAGGGACAAAACGCCGCCCTGCTCCGTCAGCTTAAAAACACTGTAAAAAGCTCTGAACAGCAGACCGAGGCTTATTCAAAGGCTCTTGATGATATGAACAAGGCTATGGAAATATGTCACAGGATATCCACAGGAGGACGTGTTCCGCCCGAGGACGAAATGCGGCTGCTTTCCTTTAACCGAGAGATGTATATCCTTGCAAAGCTTGCTTCAATGAACGCAAAAAAGCATAAAAAATATGATTCCGTTGAAGAAGAGGAAAAGGAACAGTATTACACCTCTGTTGAGCTTTCAGAGGATATTGACGATTCAGAGAGCATATCTGCCGATGAGATAACATCGTCCGAAAGCAACACTCCCTCAGACAATGAAGGCTTATCGGAATAATTATCCTCATCATCATTGAATTCGGTCATATTTCCCCAATACCGCTTGGGACAATGATTCATGCGGCACCTTGGATTATACCTTTCTTTAATGCCGATGATATTATAAAAGCTGCGCCATAACGCACGGAATTTACGCTCCTCCTCAGAGGCACGGGGCAGATCCAGACTGTCGATATATATTATCTCCGTCCGTCCCGGTTCATGTATCACCGCCATTTTATGATTTTTATCAAATATCATAAATCTTTCGGGTCTCAGCCTGTCGGCAAAGTGGTCTGCTATCAGAGGAAGCACTGTATTTTTCGGCTCAATAACTGCCACAAGTACTCCTCCGTAATCAGAAAAGCGCAGAAATTCCAGTGACAGATGTGCCTCCTTTGCCACATAGCTTTCCACCTTCATGACTCTGTTCACTGTATTATCCGCAAGCCTTGAAAGCACACGCCTGCCATATTTAAAGCCTAAGATAACAAACTTAAGGATAAGCAGCTCCCTGTCCTCCTCAAAGGAAAGCGAAAGCCGCTGCACTATTTTAAGAAAATCTTCTCCCAGCTTTGTTTTTATGGCAGACCGTACCCTTTCCGCCTTTTCGCAGTCAGTGATAATATCTATATACGCCCCAAGCATAAGCTGTTCCTCATCTGACGGCCTTATGTCAGAGGGCATGGTTTTTTCATAGTAGCAGTAAAAGATACAACACATAATACCGTCAAAGCTGCCGTCATAAACAAATATCACATCTGACCTGTCAGACATTTTCTGTAATCCTCCAAGGTTGGCGCGGCGGATTTTTCATCGAAAAACGAAAGCTGCTCCATGCTCTGCATTCCGTCAAGCTTTCTGACGGTGCTTGCCGACATCAGCTGACGCATTACCGCCGCTTCGGTTATAATAAGCCCCTGCTGCTGTCTGCCCATGCAGGTTATGAAATATTGGGCACGCTTTACCACCACACCCAGCTTTTTCAGATCCTCAAATCTCAGCTTGGCTTCACGTCTTGCGGTACATATCCTGTTTGCCGATTTTACGCCTATTCCGGGAACTCTCAGAAGCGTTTCGTAAGGTGCCTTGTTTATCTCCACAGGGAAAAGCTCAGGGTGATTTACCGCCCAGTTGCATTTCGGGTCTAAAAGCGGGTCAAAGCTCTGATGCTTCTCGTCAAGAAGCTCGTCCGCCCTGTAACCGTAAAAACGCAGCAGCCAGTCTGCCTGATAAAGCCTGTGCTCACGCAGAAGAGGCGGCGGTGTATTTTCATCGGGAAGCACACGGCTGTCCCCTACAGGCACATACGCCGAAAAGAACACTCTTTTCAGGCTGTATTTGTTGTAAAGTGCCTCAGAAAGCCTTATTATCTGATAATCCGTATCCTCGGTAGCACCTATTATCATCTGTGTGCTTTGTCCGGCAGGTGCAAATTTATCTGCATGACGGTATTTTACTATCTCCGTTGAATTCTGCTGAATTTTCGCAGTAATATGCCCCATAGGCAGAAAAATGGAGCTTCTTGATTTATCGGGAGCAAGCCTTTCAAGACTTTGCTGCGAGGGCAGCTCAATATTTACGCTTATCCTGTCTGCATACATTCCAAGTCTTGAAATAAGCTCACTGTCTGCACCGGGAATAGCCTTTGCATGAATATATCCGTTGAATCTGTATTTATTTCTTAAAAGAGCCAGACATTCTATCATCTGTTCACAGGTATAATCGGGATTTCTTATCACAGCCGAGCTCAAAAAAAGTCCCTCAATATAGTTTCGGCGGTAGAAATTTATAGTAATATCCGCAAGCTCTTCGGGTGTGAATCTTGCTCTCGGAATATCGTTATCCGTTCGGTTTATACAATATTTACAATTATATATACAGCTGTTGGTCATTAACACCTTAAGCAGTGAAATACATCTTCCGTCAGCGGCAAAGCTATGGCATATTCCGCAGGCATAGCTGTTGCCGATACCTCCGTCATTCCTTCCCCGTCTGTCTACACCGCTGGAGGTGCAGGCAGCGTCATATTTCGCCGAATCCCCGAGTATTTCAAGCTTTTCAATCAGTTCCACACTCTGCGCCCCCTTTCATGATATCCACATTATAGCACATATGTTCCGATTTGTCAACAGTTTTTGAAACATTTGTTTTATATACAAACAAGCATACGCTAACCCGATATATTCCATATGCCATACACTATTTTATATGCCCCTTTTTACCTACAAATTCACTTTTGTTTAAAATAACCATACAATTTCAACTAAATCATTTGATGCAGTTTTTTACAGACTGATTTTTTATTGTTCATGCACAAACTTGCATGTTAATAATCAGTAAATGTGCAACATAAAAAACATCAGATGTATACAAAATGTTTAAAGAAAAGACCATGTGAATTAGTTGACAAACAGGGCGTAAAGTGCTAAAATAATTAAAAGATACAAATACATTTTTTATATATTATATACAAATATATAAGCTTGTATTTTACAAACAGCGCAGGATACACAAAGGATAGAAAAACTCCGGCTGTTAATCAAAAATGGAATAAATATACATTTATTCCGCTAAAGGAGAGATGATATATGTCAAGAATCGGTAAAAAGGTTATTATAACGGTTATGGTCACCCTAATCCTGTCCTTCTACCTGATAAGTACCGTTACCGTCAAGCTTGCCAAGGGACATAGCCAGGATCTGATGGCAATACAGACCGAAAGCGGTGTAAACGTGCTTACTCATAACCTTAATGCTCAGTTGGAGCGCTTAGGGGATATCTATGACGCACTTGTTATTTCGGGAGCAGTTGATGCAGCTGCTTCGGGAGATGTTTCACTTGTTATCGCACAGTGGGACGCACACAAGGAAACCGAAAGTGATTTTTCCGCATTTACAGATGCAAGCGGTAATATCGTATGGAAAACCGATAACTGCAATATTTCGGATTTCGATGCCGCAAAGGCTATGGCAGGCACATATTCGGGTATTATAAACGACTCTGCTGCAGGACTTACTATCCAGTACTGCGCACCTGTTGAAAAGGACGGTCAGAAGGTCGGCTCAATGGTCATGGGTATGTATCTTACAGAATGTTCATGGCTTGAAGACGTAAAGTCCCAGCAGGGTGCAGAGGTCACTATTTTCCAGGGTGATACACGTATTGCAACTACAGTTGTCAATGATGACGGCTCCCGTGCTGTAGGCACTCAGATGGCTGATAATGTTGCGGAAGCAGTTCTCACAAACGAAGAGATCTATAACGGTCAGGCTGATATTCTCGGTCACAATCATTTTGTATGCTATCAGCCTCTTTACGATATCAACGGAGTTCTTGCAGGCGCATATTTTGCAGGTTATCCCTCCGCTGAATCTGATGCTCTCTTCAATCGTATCTCAATTATTTCAAGTGTCTGTACAATAGGTGCAGAGATAATCTGTGCTATAGTACTGTTCGTTCTTATCAGAAAGCTTATCGAAAAGCCTATCGTTGAGGCTGAAAAGGTTGCAGCAAACATGAGAAACGGAAAGCTCAGCGTTCCCGATTCCGACTTCCCCTTTGCCAATGACGAGATCGGCGATTTCGTAAGAAATCTTGAAGAAACAAAGCATTCTCTCAATTCCTACATAAGAGATATCACAAACGTTATTTCCTCAATGGCAAACGGCGACTTCACCGCAAAGCCTCAGGTTGCTTATTACGGTGATTTTACCGAGATCGAGGATTCCTTTGAGCAGATCGAGCTTACACTCAGTGAGGTCATCGGTAACATGAATATGTCTGCAAATGATGTTATGAGCGGCTCCGCTCAGATCGCAGGCGGTTCACAGATGCTTGCAGACGGTACAACAAAGCAGGCTTCCGCTATCCAGGAGCTTTCCGCTGCGATCCACGAGATCTCAGGTCAGGTAAGACAGAGTGCAAAGAACGCCGAAGAAGCAAGCCAGCTTTCCCACGAGTCTGCAGAAAAGATCAAGGCTCAGAACGGCGAAATGTCACATATGCTTTCCGCTATGGAAGAGATCAAGGACAAGTCAAATCAGATCAGAAAGATCATCAGCGCTATCGACGATATCGCTTTCCAGACAAATATCCTTGCTCTGAATGCCGCTGTTGAGGCTGCCCGCGCAGGTGCAGCAGGCAAAGGCTTTGCAGTAGTTGCCGACGAGGTAAGAAACCTTGCCGCAAAGAGTGCGGAATCCGCAAAGAATACGGGAATACTCATCAATGCTACAGTTGAAGCAGTTGACAACGGTGCGGCTATCGCTCAGAATACAGCAGCTATCATGGAAGAGGTAATGGATATTTCCGAGCGCACAAATACTATCATCATTGAGATCTCCGACGCTGCAAATCAGCAGGCACAGTCTATCAGACAGATCAATTCGGGTATCGATCAGATCTCCTCTGTTGTTCAGCAGAACTCCGCTACAGCAGAAGAAACTGCCGCTTCCTGTGAAGAGCTGAGCAGCCAGTCCAAGATCCTGCGTGAGCAGGTTGACAAGCTCAAGGCTTGATTTTCACCGATATATCTTATACCAAATAAAAATATCCGCTTCCGTTTAAACGGGGGCGGATATTTTTTATGGTTGACTTATTATGATCATATTGATATGACCATCACTTACTTAACCCCAATTCGCTCAGATTACGTACATAAGGATTACTGTTATCTGTTCCCAAGGTCAGCAGATCGGGATATTCGTCAGCATTTTTCTTTTGCATACCCCAGTCCTCCATTTCCTGCAGCTGTTTTTCAATGCAATAAAAAAAGCGATACTTTAATACTGCTTTACATTTTATATACAGCATAAAAAAATGCTCCTCAGTTGTTCCCTCAACCGTCAATAAAAATGAACGACTGTCAGTTATACTTTTATATATTGCGTACTTCTCATTTTTTTCACAGAATATAAAATCCATTTTTCTGCACAAGCTGTCAACGGCATCAGCAATATTGCCTTCATCAAGCAAAACAAGAAATACACTCATATCATCGTATTTATTCATGTAATCAAACATCTTTATTCTCCTGACTATTACAGTAAAAAGCCGCACAGTCTGTTTAAAAATCCGTGCGGCTTTTTACTTATGGATTATTTACATTAAAAATAATAAACGCTATTTTCAGATAAACAGGCTGGATAAATATGCCTAACCCCCATGAAATCAGCAGACCTGCAAGGATCGTCCTCGGGAGACGATTAAAAGGATTTGGACGATTATCCTCCATTGAATGTATCTGCAGCATTATCTGTTCAGCTTCATTTCTCAGCTCCGATACACTTTCTGTAAGCTCAGCATATCTTTCGGAGGAGGGATCCTCAACTGCAAGTGCCTGCTCCTGTGCCGAAATAAGATCGGCTAAGCTGTTCACCTTAAGATGAAGCTCATCAATACTATTGCTGAAGCCTGCATTTGCCATTCCTACCATAATAAATGACAAGGCAGTTGTTATTATAATAGAATAAAATGAGCCTGTCAGAACATTAGACACAATATGTCTTAGAACAGGTCTGCTTATATTTGATGTTACCTCATCTGATATTTTCTTTGTAGGTATAAGATATCCAAGAAGAATTGACAGGGTGCTTGAAATAACGATGCTTATCAGCAAAAGCAAAACAGTAAAATGACCTGATTCTGTTATGTTGTAAAATGATAATACAGTACTTGTCGTGATGCTCATAGCAGCTGTCATAAAACGATACACTTTTTTCCGTGTTTTTTCTTCATTTCGGTTTTGTTCCATTAATATAACCTCTTACAGCTCCTGACTGCCAATAACAGTCTTTATATACACTCACACATATATAAATTATACCACCGGTTTTCATTATTGTCAACAAATGATATTTTTTTTGGATATATACATAATAAGCTGTATCAGCTTTTATTTATTTTTTCGGTTGTTCGATTTACCATTACAGGCAGTTAATATTTTGTTTATCCAATAAAATGTTTGACAAGCAAAAAAAGGTATGATATAATTATGATATTATTCTGAATCCGCAAAGTTCAAACTGAAAAATCCTGATTAACAGCTTTTATAATAAGACAATAAAACTTTTATTATGTATAAAGGAGATAATAATAAAATGAACTTCTATTTTCTGTCTTCAAAATCTATTGATGCATATGCCTATGTTAATAAATTTACACATTCGATATCTGAATGTGAATATTGTGAGTCTAACGATATGATCCCGTCATTTCCGCTCAGTTATGAACTCACAGGAAAAAAGATCGGTGATACTGCATTTATGTTGGGGAATAGGTTATTCCGCGATCATTTTGCAGATGTTTTAAATGATAATTTAATTAGTCTCTCCTCAATAACCTCCAAAGCCAGAAATATAGACAAAAACAGACAAAAGTGGTATAATAGAAGTGCAAGGAAAATAGCGTAAAAGAGTAAAAAAGCTTGCACTTAAGGAGGAGCCTATGTATAAGTTCAAC
>JAFUOZ010000059.1 GCA_017481565.1 Oscillospiraceae bacterium
AAAATTGGTCTTGAAGAATACTATATTGAACTTATGTCAAAAAAGGAGGAAGAGTAATGAAGGAACTGAATTTCAAATCGCCTACCTTTTTTGAAAGACTCAGAGGAATGCTGGGCGTTGATTTTTACCGACTTTTCCATACTCCTATGTTCTATATTTTTCTCGGAATTGCCGCAGTAATTCCCGCAATGATACTCGGCACTATGGGTATGGAAAACCCACAGACAGGAACAGTTGGCGAACCTCTGTACACAAACACTTGGCACATCATTGCTGCTGAAATACCCCTTTATGTTGTCAACAACATTGCTGACTATGCAAATATGAATATGGTTTTCATCTTCGGCGGAATTATGGTTTCAATTTTTATCGGTCACGACTACAAATCAGGCTATGTAAAACAGCTTTTCACAACCCATGCAAAAAAGCAGGACTATATGCTGTCCAAAACAATCGTCGGTGCGTTTTCGATGGCTTGTATGTGCATTACATATATGCTTGGTGCTGTCGGCGGAGGACTTTTCGCAGGTACTGCCTTTGATGTTAATGTCGTCTCGCTTGTTATTGCAATTATCAGCAAAATGGTTATGAGTCTTGGTTGGGCAAGTCTTTACACCTTCCTCAACGTCATTTTCAGAAGATATTTCGGTGTATCAATTGTGTCCTGTTTCTTTTTTGGCACGGGTATTCTTATCATTGGTGCGGCGGCGATTTTCGGGAATAATGCCATTCTCAACATCTTCCTTTACGGCTCATCGGTTTACGCTTGTCTTTCAAGCAGTATTTTAACTCTGATTGTATGCCTTATCTGTTCTGCCGCTTGGACAGCTATCTACACCGTTGCAGGAACACGCATACTTTCAAAGTGCGACATATATTAAGGAGGGAGAGTCTGAAAATGAACGCAATAGAAATACAAGGCTTAACGAAAAATTTTAAAGAAAAACAAGCTCTCTGCGGACTTGATATGACTGTTCCTGTCGGTTCAATTTACGGTTTTATCGGTGAAAACGGCTCAGGCAAATCCACAACGGAAAAGATAATCTGCGGACTTATCCATAAAAGCAGCGGTTCGGTAAAGCTGTTCGGCAAAGACCTTACAGACCCTGAAATACGCTCGCAGATGAGCGCTTTAATTGAAGCTCCCGGCTGCTTTCCAAATATGAGTGTGTGGAACAATATGATGTTACAGGCGGCAAATCTTGATATAGTCAACGGAGAACAAGAGGTCGTAAAAGTACTTAAGCTTGTTCGTATGGAGGGCGCAGCAGGAAATAAATATAAAAATTGTTCCCTCGGTATGAAACAGCGTGTGGGAATTGCAATGGCACTTCTGGGAAATCCGAAGCTGCTGGTGCTTGACGAGCCGATAAACGGACTTGATGCAGACGGTATGCGTATTATGCGTCAGGTGCTTACTGATATTGCAAAAACAGGTGCAACTGTTGTAATTTCATCGCATATTTTAGGCGAGCTTGAAAAGATCGCAACTCACTACGGAATTATCAAAAGCGGAAAAATGCTGAAAGAAATGACAGCTGCTGAGCTTGAAGCTGACTGCCGTACATACACTGCTTTGCAGGCAAAGGATATGAGCAGGGCAAAGATTGTTCTCAGCTGTAAATACTCCCGTGTTGAAGAGGACGAAGCAGGCTATATCCGTGTTTATGATGAGGTTACGGCAGAAGAGATCGTCAGAACGCTTTATGACAATGGTATTGTAATTACCGAAATCGGCAAGGCAAAAATTGGTCTTGAGGAATACTACATCGACCTGATGAAAGGAGGCAAGTGAGATGAAAAAACTGAAAAGTATGCTTGAGGTGGACTTCCGCAGAATGTTCACAACACCTCTTTTCTACATCATGACAGGTATATGCTTTGTTGTGCCTGTCCTTATTCTTGTTATGACAACTATGATGGACGGATCTGTTTCGGTTAATCCTCAGACAGGAGAAGAAACAGTAATTGAAGCCTTTGACAGTGTGTGGCAGATCATGGGGACTGTCAGCGAAGAACCGGCCGAAAGCGAAACAGCTTCCTCTATGGAGGTTGATATGCTTGCTATGTGTAATATAAATCTGTTGTATTTTGGTATATCTGTACTTGTCTGCCTTTTTACAACTGATGATTTCAGAAGCGGCTACGCAAAAAATCTCTTTACCGTAAGGGCAAAGAAAACCGACTATGTTATATCAAAAACAGTTGTCTGTTCGATTTGCGGAATGATAGCAGTGCTTGCATTTTTCATAGGTACTCTTCTTGGGGGAGCGGTTGCAGGTCTGCCCTTTGAAATGGTCGGATTCGATGTTGAAAATCTTATGATGTGCCTTCTGGCAAAAATGCTTCTGATATGGGTATTTGTTCCGATTTATCTTTTGATGAGCGTTATTGCAAAGCAGAAAGCGTGGTTTTCAATTCTGCTGTCCCTTATGGTAGGAATGTTCTTATTTATGATGATACCGATGCTTTCTCCTTTAAACGCAACGGCTATGAATGTACTGTTGTGCGTTGTCGGCGGTATTGTGATTGGAATATGTCTTGGTGCAATAAGTAATCAGGTGCTGAAAAAGACAAGTCTGGTTTAATAATACAATATCTTAAAGCATTATTACCGTTAAAGGCGAATTCATAGTTTCTGCCCTTCAAAAATCGTAACTGAGAGGAGTATGAAACGATATGATCAGCAGTTCCTTAATTTCAGCAAAAACAAATCCGCTGTCTGATCGTAACGGACAAACAACGGACAAAATCATATTTTACAGAAAAAAAGTCCGCAAACCATGTATTTACATGATTTGCGGATTTTAATAATGGTGCGGCAAATGGGACTTGAACCCATACGTCGAAGACACACGCACCTCAAACGTGCCTGTCTGCCTATTCCAGCACTGCCGCATGATATAATGTTTTCCTTTCGGACAACATATATATTATATCATGCATTTTCGGATTTGTCAAGTACTTTTTTGAAAAAGCACAAAATTTATGTTTCAGTCATGCTTTCATGGGAAAGAGACCTGTAATTTATGAAGGTATCCTTTAAGATATCAATGAATTTGTCGGTAATTTTAGAGTGTGATGCCTTACTGCAGTAAATACCGAAGGAAAGCAGAGGATAATCACTTATGGGACGTTTTATAATATCGGGAATGGGCGGTATGATATGTTCGGGAATAACTGCAATTCCGCAGCCTATCATTACAAGCATACACACCTCTTCAACAGAGGAGCAAAGACAGACCATAGACTGATCTCTGTTTCCGATAATGCTGCGCTGAAGTCCCGCCACGGATTTTTCTGTTTTTGAAGGCTCGCAAAGTATAAGAAGAATTTCTGTCATTTGGGATATTTCCTCTACAGAGACAGGCTCCGTGCTGCCGATGTTATTATCCGATGCACCGATAAGGTATAGTTTTTCCGAGAATAATTCCCTGAAAAAAATGCTGTCGGAATATCCCTCGCAAAGTCCGTCACCCATTATCATGTCAAGCTGTTCATCTTCAAGCATACGCATAAGTACAGTCATTGGAGCTATATGAAATCTTGGTTTACATTCGGGATAAAGCTTAAGAAGCTGTTTCATTGCCTTGTCAAGAGAAAACATTGTCACAGATGAACAAACCCCTATTGAAAGCTGAATGCTTCCTCTTTCCGACATTGCGGAAAATCGTTTTTTGGCTGTCTTTTCAGTATTTAATATAGTGACCGCGTCATTTAAGAATATCTCACCCTCATTAGTAAGCTCAACGCTTCTTGTGGAACGTCTGAAAAGACGTACATTCAGTTCATCCTCAAGATTTTTTATCTGCTTTGTGACAGCAGGCTGAGTAATGTTCAGAATATCGGAAGCCTTTGCAAAATTAAGCGTTTCAGCAACTGTGATAAAGCATTCCAGCTGAAAGGTATTCATAATAAAACATCTCCTTCGTCAATAACTTTTGTTTATTAATTATAACATATATTTATTTCACTTTCATGAATGTATATGGTATAATGTATAAAAACACATGGCGATATTATAATGTAAATTATAATATATGCATAAAAACCAAAGGGGGACTTCTTATGAAAGACAGGAAGATATGCAGAATAGGGTTCAAGGTAACGGCGGCGGTGCTTATAGCACAGACAGTAGTATTTATTGCATTGTTTCTGTTTATAAACAGCTCGGTTACAAGCTCATCTCATAACAGTGCCGTAACAAGCCTGCAGACAGCGGCTATTGACTGTTCCGCTATAATCGATGACTATATCAAATCCACCGAGGACAGCCTTACAGCTTATCTTAAGGCAGATCAGATACATAAGCTGCTTGAAAACGGCGATGCGGAGTCTTCCGACAAGGCTCAGAAATATACCGAAAATTACAGCAAGGATCTTTCAAATTTAGAGGGTATTTATGCCAGCAGCTGGGAAACAGAGATGCTTACACATACAAATAAAGCGGTCATAGGAATGGTTACCCGTGCCGATGAAAGCAGCCGTAAGACTCTGCATGACGCTATATCGGGAAATGATGTTTACAATGCAGGCATTATCATATCTCCTGCAAGCGGTCAGCAGATAATTTCAATGTATAAGGCTGTAAAGAATGACAGCGGAGAAAATATCGGTCTTGGCGGTATCGGTATTTTTACAAGCGGTCTTGTAGACAAGCTTAATGAGCTTTCCTTAGAAGGAATGAGCACAGCACAGTATTATCTTGTAAATGCACAAACAGGTGAATATATCTTCCACCCCGATACAGAAAAGATAACCACCATTGCCGATGAGCAGTATGTAAATGACATAATTGCTCAGGTAAGCGGACAGTCGGAGGATATCTGCGGATATACCACCTACAAGACAGAGGAAGGCGAATATATAGCAGCCTATAACAGCATAAGCAACTATGGCTGGGTATTTATCATAGCGGATAATACAGCAAATGTATTTGCAGCCGAAAACAGCTTAAGAGTGATACTTCTTGTTATATGCACGGTAAGCGTAATTGCATTGTCGGCAGTTGTATATTTTGTTATTGACCATTCAATGAGACCTATAAAGCAGGTTGAAGATGCTATTGTAAAGCTTGGCAATATACAGCTTGATGCAGGTGCGGATATAAATGAGCTTGCAGGTAAGGACGATGAGATAGGTCACATTGCAGCTGCAGCAATACATCTTTGCGGCAATATGAAGAATGCTGTAGGGGATATCGGAAGGATCCTCGGCGAAATGGCAGATAAGAATCTTGCAGTTGATATAAATCTTAATCGTGAGCTTTATATCGGTGAGTTCAGTGAGCTTTTTGAAAGCATCGGAACGATACAGCAGAATCTTATTGAGGTCATGAGCAATATATCCGCAGCAGCGGAGCAGGTAAATTCAGGCTCATGGCAGGTTGCGGCAGGTGCGCAGAATCTTTCGGACGGAGCGGCAGGACAGACAGAGTCTATTGATATGCTTGCAAAGAGTATAATCGACATCAACGATCGTGTAAAGGAAAACGCCGATAGCTGCAGTGAGGCATGCAGAATGATGGTACTTACCTCTGAAAATGTCAATGAGGTAAACAAGAAAATGAACAGGCTTACCGAAGCGATGGAAAGCATCAGCGGAAATTCAGGCGAGATAAAGAATATCATCAAGACAATAGAGGATATCGCATTCCAGACCAATATCCTTGCACTTAACGCAGCCGTAGAGGCAGCAAGAGCAGGTTCGGCGGGCAAGGGATTTTCTGTTGTTGCCGATGAGGTAAGAAATCTTGCGGGAAAGACCTCCGAGGCTGTACGTGTGACAACATCGCTTATTGAAAATACTGTTGAGGCGGTTGATAACGGCTCAGCTGTTACAGGTGAAACTGTTGAAGCTATGAAGTCTCTCAGCGGATATATCGTCAAGGCAAAGAGTATCATGGAGCATGCTGCCGAGATAGGAGTATCCCAGTCACAGATGGTGAATGAGATCAATTCCGATATTGCGCAGATATCTCAGGTGGTACAGTCAAACTCAGCAACAGCAGAGCAGAGTGCGGCTGCCTCCGAGGAGCTTTCGGGACAGGCCGGAAATCTCAGTCAGCTTATCAATAAGTTTAATCTGAATTGATGATTATGGGAATGATCATATAAAGGGGGTAAACTCTGCCGCACAGATAGTAATATCCGTGCGGCAGAAATACTAAAATGGAATGTGTTTTCTGTCAGTGTTAAAAGTACGCTTGGTGCAGGGGATACATTTAAAGCAAGCTGTGTTTATGGTCAGCTGAATAATATTATAAATGATCCCTGTGTATATTTTAAAAGTGTACACAGGGATTTTTAAATAAAAAATCCGCCCTTTCTGAAAAGAGCGGATTTAAAAAGTCATTTAATAAAGACCAATTAAAGACCAAAAAGGTAATTCGTTTGCCCCAAAGCCCGTAAATACGCACTTTGTAAGGGCTGAAATTATCTCTTGGAGAACTGAGGAGCACGGCGAGCTGCCTTTAAGCCGTACTTCTTTCTTTCCTTCATTCTGGGGTCTCTTGTAAGGAAGCCGGCCTTCTTGAGAGCGGGACGAAGCTCAGGATTGTAAAGAAGGAGAGCTCTGGAGAGGCCGTGTCTTATAGCACCTGCCTGACCTGTAACACCGCCGCCTGCAACTGTGCAGACGATATCAAACTTATCAAGAGTTTCAGTAAGGTTGAGGGGCTGTCTAACGATCAGCTTAAGAGTCTCAAGACCAAAATAATCATCAATAGCTCTGCCGTTGATAGTAATATTACCGCTGCCGGGATATACTCTGACTCTTGCTACAGAGCTCTTTCTTCTGCCTGTACCGTAGTAGTACTGCTGCTTAGATTCGTACATCAGTGCCGCCTCCTTTTATATATCGTAATTCTCAGGCTTCTGAGCAGCCTGGTTGTGGTTAGCGTCAGCATAAACTCTGAGACGAGTAAGAGACTTTCTACCAACAGTATTGCTGGGGAGCATGCCTCTTACAGCATACATCATAGCCTTTTCAGGGTGAGTCTTCATAAGTTCCTTGTACTGGATCTCCTTAAGACCGCCGATCCAGCCTGTGTGCCACTTGTAAGTCTTCTGCTCAAGCTTCTTACCTGTAAGAACAGCCTGTGCGCAGTTGATGATAATAACGTGGTCACCGCAATCAGCGTGAGGAGCAAATGTGGGCTTGTGCTTACCGCGAAGAAGAGATGCTGCTTCAGCCGCAACACGTCCGAGGGACTTGCCTGTTGCGTCAATAACATACCACTTGCGGCTTATTTCATTAGCCTTAGGCATATAAGTTGACATAGTCAAATTCTCCTTTTAATAATAGTATAGAGACCGTCAACGTGCTTTCCGACGCAAGCAACTCACATAAAACCGAGTTTCGAAACCACATATCCGGCACAACGATAATCATTATATCTTATCCTTATTTATTTGTCAATAGTCATTTTGCCGAAAATATTAAATATATCCCTTATTCTCTTGAAATCTCTTGATTATTCTCTGTTTCTCTTCAATTCTCTGTTTTTATTTCACTTTTTGATTTTCTGCTTTTTGTATAATTCCAAGTGATATTTAAACTGTCTGATATGTATATTTTCACAACAGTATATAACCATAAATAACGCTTATACATAACAAGGCGGTACAATAACATCTGCACCGCCCATATTATCCTGTTGAACAAACAGTTTATAAATAATTATAGATTTCTGCGTTTTATCGGCAGCAGCAGATCAAGCTGACCGTCTATGCCGTTTTCGGGCCAACCCATATGAGAGGCATATACCCAGTTCAGATGCTCCTCCAGAAGTCCTCCCATGGTATCGTCATTTCCTCTGTAATCAGGTTCATAGTTTTCGTTTGTTCCAGCCCATTTTATAAGCTCCTGCCAGTAGTGGAATTCGGGAAATTTAATTGTATATGCAGCATATAATCCGCCCCTGAAACTTTTTTTAACAAGCGGCGGAGGAACCTCCAAGTCATCGGGAACAGTGACCCATACCTCATACCCGTAAAGACCGTCCTCGCGAACGCCCGGATTAGGGTGATTAAATCCGAAATATCTTGAATCGGGCTTTATTTCATACAGCCTGCTTTCCTTTATGAACCTGTCCATATTATCGCCCACATGCTCCTCGGGATTTTCTCCGATGTAATGATACGATGCTACCGTAAACGGCGGGATATTAAGAATCCTTACATTGTCAAGCTTATGCTCTCTGATTATCTGATCTGCCTTGTCAAGCTCAGTCATATTCAAACTCTCCTTCAATGAATTTTTCGGAAGAGAAAGTGTACCGATCACCTCATTTAACTCAGTATCCTCCAGCATATCAAACCGTTTTCTGCTTCTGATGCTTATGTCAAGGCGCTGTATAAATGCATTTAAAATATTTCTTATCTTGTCCAGAGAATCGATCTCATCATTAAGCTCCGCAATATTTTCACGCATTATCTCCAGCGCCTTAAGCTGTTCATCGTCCTCAAGAATGACCTGTATCTGCTTAAGGGGGATACGTAGCTTTCTTAGTATGATTATCTGCTGCAGGCGCCGTACAGCATTTTCATCATATATTCTGTAAGCATAATCCTCCCTGTGTGTTGCCCTGATAAGACCCAGCTTTTCATAATGCCGCAGCATTCTCGGTGTAACATCATAAAGCCTTGATACCTGACTTATAGTTAAGGTATTCATTGTTCATCTCTCCTTCCGATTTATATTATAAAGTATGACATCGTGTCAGAGTCAAGAGCTTTTTGAAATTTTTTATCATAAAAAATCAAAAGCAGCACTGCTTTGATGCTGTGCTGCTTTTGTAAGCTTTAAAATTTATCTTCCTTTAGCGTAAATGTAAGCCAGTCGGGAGATATCTCCGCCCCCAGCTTTTCATAAAAACGCACAGCATTTTCATTCCATTTTAGACATTTCCACTCCATTTTTATGCAGCCTCTTGCCCGTGCCTCGTTGATAAGCTCCTGCATAAGAAGCCTGCCTGTGCCCTTTTTCCGATATTCTTCATCAACGAAGATATCCTCTAAATAAAGCACACGCCTGCCCGAAAAAGTAGACAGCATATAAAAATAATAAAGGGCAAGTCCCACAGCTTTTCCGTCCTCATATGCAAGAAGTGCTTCAAAGGCTTTTTCCTCGGTCATAAGCCGTTCAAGGCCCTTTTCATCAATGGTAAGAGCGTCACTCATTTTTTCAAATTCCGCAAGACCTTTCATAAGCCTGTATATATCGGGTATATCCTCAGCGGTACAATGCTTTACAGTTATCATTATCAGTCGTCCTTTCCTCCGAATTTATAGCCGGCAAAGCTTTTTCCTGCCCAGCCGTCAACATCGGCACGGCGCATAGCACCGAATATCCTGTCCGAAAAGCCCTTGTCCGTCCGTTCCGTTTCAGCTATATAATTCTTCATTTTTTCACGCCTTGTATGACCGTCAACGGGACATTTTGACTTGATAACGGTGATCTCATTCTTTGCCGCCGCTTTGCGTATATCCTTTTCGGGAGCAAATACCATAGGACGTATCATATAAAGATCACGCCTTGAAAGATAGCTTACAGGGGAAAAACAGCCTATCCGTCCTTCTATATATAAATTCATAAGAAAGGTCTCAACTGCGTCATTGAAATGATGCCCCAGAGCTATCTTATTGCAGCCTGCATCAACGGCAGCGTCATGAAGAGCGCCTCTCCGCAGCTTTGCACATAAGCTGCAGGGACTTTTTTCCTTGCGTATATCAAAGACTATCTGACCTATCTGTGTCCTGATAACACGATATTCAACGCCAAGCTCAGCGCACATTTTTTCAACTGCGGAATAATCGCCCTCAACTCCGCCGAAGCAAGGATCAAGAGTAATTCCTACGATATCGTAATCAATGCCGATAAAGCGTTTTAATAGGGCAAGTCCCTTAAGCAGAACAAGACTGTCTTTTCCGCCTGAGATGCCTACGGCGATCTTGTCTCCGTCCGATATCATATCATATTCCTGGATTGCTTTTCTCATATATCCGAGTATTCTCTGCATTTTTTGATTCTCCCTTTGAAAAATAGATGCTTTTATTATACTCCCAAACAGATCGGATTTCAAGAGTACATTGAAAAAATCTTTGTTTTTACAGCAGCGCTTTTCATGAAAAATTAAATGAATATTAATATCATTCTTGTAAAAATAAAAGATTATACATTTTTAAATTGCATATTGTTGGTTTTTGTCGGATTTAATAAAATATCACATTTTGAGCTGTTGAAATTCGGAGAGCTTTATGGTATAATAAGGTCAATATTCAATCAGGTAGCACACATATTTTTATGGGAGCGATCAATAATGGAAATAATCAGAAATTTATTAAAAATTATTATGTGGGTTCTGATAATCGGATTCTTTTTCAATTTTGTAATGCAGACCGTAAGCTATTCATTTTACAAGAGTGCAAAGAAAATAACTGAAATATCCTATGAACCATGCAGTATAAAATTTAATGACAGACTGACAGGATATGGATATAATCTTGACAGGCCGTCTGATACGGTTATCTTATTTTTCGGAGGATCAAATTATATTGCATATAATTCTGTTGCTTCATATTCGGGAAATTTTGATTGTCCCTTTATATCGGCTGATTATTACGGAACTCAGGACAGTAAGGGAAAAATGAATCTGAAAACCATGCAGCAGACAGCTGTTGAAATGTATGATTGGACAAGAAAAGAATATCCCGATGCTGAGATAGTGGTTATGGGACACAGCTACGGTGCGGGAATGGCAGCATATCTTGCAGGTGTACGTGAAATACAATATTTATTTTTGGCGGCAGGCTATTGTGATATTTCTGATCTGTACAATAAGATCATACCTGTTTTTTACGGACCGTTCAGGGTTTTTATATCAAACGATATACGTGTATCGGAATATGCAGAGAATGTTCTGTGTCCCGTATATGTTATAGGCTCTGATGCTGATACAACATTGGATCTGTCTGTTCAGGAAAAGGTGGCAGAATGTTTTGAAAACTCTGAATTAAAGTGTTTTGGCGGTATTGCTCATGAGGATTATTTTGTCAATGATGAGGTTATCGGATACATAAAGGAGATAATAGGATAGGTTTATTATTTGTTTATCGTTACCGCATAAGCTGTTGAAATCCGGGGAAAATAGTGCTATAATGAAATCAATATTATCAGCGAGGTTTTTCTATGGCATATAAAAAATTCTGCGGACGCTTTATGTCTGCCGACGGAATACATGAGATCGCATACTATAAATATATACCTGACGGGAAAATAAAGGGCATCGTTCAGCTGCTTCACGGAATGTGTGAATATGCCGAAAGATATGAGCCGTTTATAAGCTTTCTCTGCGAAAACGGATATGCCGTATATGCTCACGATCATCTGGGACACGGCAGGACTGCTTCGGGACTTGATGAGCTGGGCTATTTCGGAGAGGAAAACGGCTGGCTGTTCCTTATAAATGATACTGTATCACTGAGGTGTATGATAGCCGACGAATACGGCAGGCTTCCCTGCGTTATATACGGTCACAGCATGGGCTCGCTTGTCGCAAGAGCGGTCATATGCAAAAGACCTGAGCTTTACTGCGGAGCAGTCATCGAGGGAACTGTGGGATTTTTCTATCAGCTTATAGACATAGGTATCATAACAGCGGATATACAGCGTTTTTTCAAGGGCGGAGCTTATCATTCCGCATTTCTGCAAAGGCTTCTTGACAGGCTTGGCTGTATGAGGATACCCGACAGAAAATCAGGCTTCGACTGGCTTTCAAGGAGAAAGGAGGTAGTCACCGATTTTATTGCCGATGACTATAAGAACTTCAATTTCACCTGTGCAGGCTTTCATGATCTGTTCATGCTTATATGCTGCGTATCTTCAAAAAAATGGTTTATACATGCGGATAAAAAGCTGCCTGTGCTTATTCTGGGCGGTACTGAGGATCCTGTGGCGGCTTACGGAAACGGCAGTGTTCAGCTTTATGAAAAAATGTGCCGCACAGGCTTTGAAAATATAAGACTGCGCCTTTATGACGGCGCAAGGCATGAGATGCTCAATGATCTTAACGGAACACAGGTCATGGAGGATACGCTCAACTGGATTAATGAGAGGATTGATCGTAAATGTATACAAAGGTAAACAGCTTAGGTCTTTTCGGACTGAATGCTTTTCCCGTAGATGTTGAAATAGAGGTGAGCAAGGGAACTCCCACATTTGATGTTGTAGGTCTGGGTGATGTGGTGGTAAAGGAAAGCCGTGAAAGGATAAAGGCTGCGCTGAGAAGCTGCGGACTTGCCTTTCCTCTGGCAAGGGTGATAGTAAATCTTGCTCCCGCAGATACAAAGAAAACGGGAAGTATGCACGATCTTGCCATACTTTCCGCACTTCTTAAAATAATGGGCGTGATAGACGATGATCTGTCAAAAACGGCATTTATCGGCGAGGTGGCGCTTAACGGAGATATACGCCCCGTAAACGGTGTTCTTCCTATGGTGCTGCTTGCAAAAAAAGAGGGCTTTGACAGCGTATTCGTTCCCGAAGCAAACGCCTTTGAAGCAAGTGTTGTTGAGGGGATATCCGTTTACGGAGCGGAAAATGTAAGCGCTCTGATAAGTCACTTCAACAGGGAAAGTATTATCATTCCGAGAGGAAAATATCAGGTGTCCGAAGAGGAACAGCGGTATGAGGGAGATTTCTCTGATGTAAAGGGGCAGGGGACAGCCAAAAAGGCTCTTGAATATGCGGCTGCAGGCGGTCATAATGTGCTGATGATAGGCAGTCCCGGCTCGGGAAAATCCATGCTTGCAAAGAGAATACCCTCAATTCTTCCGAAGATGACCTTCAATGAATCTATTGAAACAACAAATGTCCATTCCATAAGCGGAATAATCACAAAGGACAGACCTCTTGTAACGGTACGGCCATTCCGTTCCCCGCATCATACCATATCGTCGGCAGGACTTGCGGGAGGCGGCTCGGTACCTCGTCCCGGAGAGATATCATTAGCTCATAACGGTGTGCTTTTCCTTGATGAGCTGCCCGAATTCAACAAGCAGACCTTAGAGATACTGCGTCAGCCCCTTGAGGATCAGAGGGTGACCATTTCAAGAGCGGCAGGAACGGTTGAATATCCCTGCTCATTTATGCTGGTGGGAGCTATGAATCCCTGTCCATGCGGATATTTCGGTCATCCTACAAAGAAATGCACCTGCACAAGCAAGGTGGTGCATACATATTTATCGAGAATAAGCGGTCCTCTGCTTGATCGGTTCGATATACACGTTGAAGCCGCACCTGTGGAGTTTTCAAGTCTCCGCTCAGACAAGAAGGAGGAAAGCTCGGAAGCAGTCAGGGAGCGTGTTCAGGCTGCAAGAGAGATACAGAACAGGCGTTTTAAGGGAACGGGCATCACCTGCAATGCAAGGATAACTCCCGATATACTTAAGGAGGTATGTCCTCTTACAGACGAGGCAAGCGATACACTGAAAAAGGTATTTGAAAAAATGGGTCTTTCCGCAAGAGCCTATGACCGTATATTAAAGGTATCAAGGACAATCGCAGATGTTGATAATTCGGAGATGATCGATAAAAGGCATATCGCTCAGGCTGTACAGTTCAGAAGTCTGGACAGGAAATACTGGGGCTGATGATATGCCTGTATTCGTGAAAATGTATACCATACAGACTTTTATTATGTATATTGATTGACATATCAATAAAACAGTGTGTATAAAATAAACAAAATCATCCAATTATCCGTATTGTATAAATGTGCAATACGGATAATTTTGTTTTTCGCTGTTTTGGGTATTGACAAATAAAGGCTCTTGGTGTATAATTTTATAATGTATCAAAATGTATAGATATGCCCGTATGCAGATTTATTCAGGCAATATTATAGTATACGTCGGCTGCCGTTTTATGCGGTGCGGCATGTCTTTTATTGCATTTTCCGTAATATTATAAGGAGGAATCCCGCCTATGGTGAATGTTAAGCCGGTCCAGCTCGGTAAAACCACTCGAATGAGCTTTGGAAAGATCAATGAAGTTATTGAGATGCCCAATCTTATCGAGGTGCAGAAAAATTCCTACAAATGGTTTGTTGATGAGGGTCTTAAAGAGGTCTTCCGCGATGTTGCCACTATCAGTGACTACAACGGCAATTACGAGCTTAATTTTATTGACTACAGAATTGAGGATAAGCCCAAATACACTGTTGCTGAGTGTAAGGAAAGAGATGCTACTTATGCAGCTCCCCTCAAGGTCAAGGCAAGACTTGTAAATAAGGAAACCGGAGAGCAGAAGGAAAACGAAGTTTATATGGGCGATTTCCCGCTGATGACAGACAGCGGTACGTTCGTTATCAACGGCGCAGAGCGTGTTATCGTATCACAGCTCGTTCGTTCACCCGGCGTTTACTATGCTTCCGAAAAGGATAAGACAGGTAAGGATCTTTTCAGAACTACCGTTATCCCCAACAGAGGTGCATGGCTTGAATATGAAATGGATTCAAGCGATGTTATATATGTAAGAATCGACAAGAACAGAAAGATCCCCCTCACTACCTTTATCCGTGCGCTCGGCGTAGGTACGGATCAGGAGCTGGAGGACATGTTCGGCGTTGATGAGCGTCTTAATCAGACTATTCTTCAGAAGGACGCTACAAAGAACACAGAGGAAGCTCTTATTGAGGTCTACAAGAAGCTCCGCCCCGGCGAGCCTCCCACAGTAGACAGTGCCCTTGCACACCTTAATATGCTTTTCTTTGATGCAAAGAGATATGATCTGGCTAATTTCGGCCGTTATAAGTATAACAAGAAGCTGGGCGTAGCTTCAAGAATCGCAGGACATTATCTTTCACGTCCCGTTGCGGATCCCATGACAGGCGAGCTGCTTGCCGACGAGGGCGATTTTATCCCTTATGAAAAGGCTCTTGAGATCGAGCAGGCAGGCGTTATGGAAGTATGGCTCAATGTTGAGCATAAGGAGAGCTACACAGCTCCCACAGGCGAGGTCCATAACAAGGTCGAGATGAAGGAGATCAAGGTAATCGGCAACGGCATGGTAGATATCACAAAGTATGTTGATATCGATCCCGAGCAGTTCGAGATAAATGAGCTTGTTTCCTTCAAGGTCCTTAAGGATATCCTTGAAACAGCTGCCGACAAGGATGAAATGGAAGAAATGATAAGCAAGAGAATGGATGAGCTTATCCCCAAGCACATTATTCTCGATGATATCTATGCTACTATCAGCTACTTCCTCAATCTCTGCGAAGGCGTAGGTCTTGTTGATGATATCGACCACCTCGGAAACAGACGTATTCGTTCTGTAGGCGAGCTGCTCCAGAATCAGTTCAAGATCGGCTTTACAAGAATGGACAGAGTTATCAGGGAGCGTATGAATACATCCACTCAGGATATGACAAATATGACTCCTCAGTCTCTTATCAATATAAGACCCATTACTGCGGCTATCAAGGAATTTTTCGGTTCCTCACCTCTGTCACAGTTCATGGATCAGAATAACCCTCTTGCCGAGCTTACTCACAAGAGACGTCTTTCCGCACTGGGACCCGGCGGTCTTTCCAGAGACCGTGCAGGCTTCGAGGTTCGTGACGTACACTATTCACATTACGGAAGAATGTGTCCTATCGAGACTCCCGAAGGACCCAACATCGGACTTATCTCCTATCTTGCAGCATTTGCAAGGATCAATAAGTACGGCTTTATCGAGGCTCCCTACAGAAAGGTAAACAAGGAAACAGGCGTTGTTACCGACGAGGTAGTTTACATGACTGCCGATATGGAGGACAACTACACTGTTGCACAGGCTAACGAGCCTCTTACCGAGGACGGAAAGTTTGCCCGTCCTAGCGTAAATGCAC
>JAFUOZ010000006.1 GCA_017481565.1 Oscillospiraceae bacterium
AAAAGAAAAGCCTATATCGGCACTATGAATGCGGCAATGTATATTTCCACAGGACTTACTGCGGCACTTGTCATATTTCTTGCGGCGTATGTTTTTATCAAGGGTATTCCGCATATTTCATGGGAGCTTTTAACCACAAAGCCCAGCTACATAAGCGGCAATATCGGTATCCTGCCTGATATTTTAAATACGCTTTATATCGTTCTTGCAACGCTTATCTTCGTTATTCCTCTCGGCGTCGGTGCGGCGATATATCTTACAGAATATGCTCAGAATAAAAAGCTTGTGGGTATGATCGAATATGCGGCGGAAACGCTTTCGGGTATTCCGTCTATAATTTACGGACTTGTGGGAATGTTGTTTTTCTGTCAGTTTTTAGGTTTCAAGACCTCGCTTTTTGCAGGTGCACTGACCCTTGTGATCATGAATCTGCCGACTGTAATGCGTACAACTCAGGAGAGCCTTAAAACAGTTCCCCAAAGCTATCGTGACGGTGCATTCGGACTCGGTGCGGGAAAATGGAGAGTTATAAGAACTGTGGTGCTTCCCGGCTGTGTTGACGGAGTTATCACAGGCTGTATTCTGTCTGTAGGACGAATTTTAGGCGAGTCTGCGGCACTTCTTTTTACAGCAGGCTTTGCCCATGCATTGAACGGCATTTTCGAGGGACTTGCCTCCCCCGGCGCTTCTCTTACCGTTGCACTTTATGTTTACGCAAAGGAACAGGGCGAGTTCGGAGTTGCCTTTGCAATAGCTGCGATACTTATGTTACTTACGCTTATTATCAATCTGTCTGCGACCCTTGTAAGCAGATATTTTGCAAAAAAGCGTGAGCTTTGATAGGAAGGAATGATACAATGAGCGATATAATGACAGCGAAAAATCTTAATTTGTGGTATGATCAGACGCAGGCTCTCAAAAACATAAGCATTACGATCCCCGAAAAGAGCATTACCGCTTTTATCGGACCGTCAGGCTGCGGAAAATCCACATTTCTTAAGACATTAAACCGTATGAATGATCTGATCTCATCGGTCAGGATAACAGGCGAAGTCTGCTACAACGGGCAGAACATATATGACAGCAGTGTTGATGTAAATGAGCTTCGACGTGAGATCGGAATGGTATTCCAGAAACCTAATCCTTTTCCTATGAGCATTTACGACAACATAGCATACGGACCGAGAACTCACGGTATCAAGTCAAAGGTGAAGCTTGACGAAATAGTTGAGCAGTCACTCAGAGATGCGGCGATATGGGACGAGGTAAAGGACAGACTGAAGAAAAATGCTCTCGGAATGTCGGGCGGTCAGCAGCAGAGATTATGTATAGCAAGAGCGCTTGCGGTAAAGCCGAAAATACTTCTTATGGACGAACCTACCTCTGCCCTTGACCCTATCTCAACATCGAGAATTGAGGAGCTTGCGATCCAGCTGAAAAAGAGTTATACTATTGTTATAGTGACTCACAATATGCAGCAGGCAGTCCGAATTTCCGACAATACGGCATTCTTTTTACTGGGTGAACTTATCGAATACGGCGAAACGGAAAAGCTGTTTTCACAGCCCGTTGATAAGCGAACAGAAGA